>NZ_JADPKG010000061.1:0-973 GCF_023073875.1 Bradyrhizobium sp. 154 | reverse complement strand
TGGGCATCGGGATCAGCTTGGCCATCTTTCGAAGGTTTTGGGCGGTGGCTGCGAGGATGAACTCGTCACGCGCGCCGTTTGGACCTCGTAAACGCAAACGGTCGAGCTTGAGAATGCGCTTGAGGTGCGCGAACAACATCTCGATTTTCTTGCGGAGCCGGCGCGAGGTGCCTCCCTCCCACGATCTCGCGATCTGGCGCGCCATGTCGCGAGCGCCCTCGTAGATCGAGCGCGGCACTCTCCGTGAAGCCTGCTTGGGGCAACACCGAGCCTTCAATGCGCATCGATCACAATCGCGCTTGCTGGCGAGGTAAAGCATGGTGGCACCATCATTCACCAACGTTCCGGTCGTGGTAAGAACTTTGCCACCAGGGCAACGATAGATGTCCCCGGCATGGTCATAGGTGAAGTCGTCGCGCGAGAAGATCCCATCTGTGCGGGCCGACTTATCGAAGACTGTAACGTGCGGCTCGATGCCGCGCCCATAGAGCAGCCAGGCGAGCATCTCGGCCGAGCCATAGCCGCTGTCACCGAGGAGCCGGCTCGGATAGAGATCAAACCGCTCCAGCGAGCGCTCGATCATGCGCTTAGCGGCCAATACCTCCGCCTGCCGGATTGCGGTCGTTGCCTCAACATCGACGATGATCGCGTTCTCGATGTCGATCAGGTAGTTCGTCGAATAGGCGAAAAACGCTTGGCCGCCGTGCGCCCCCGTCCAGCGCGCCGCCGGGTCGGAGGGCGATACGAACTTCGGGGTAACCTCGGTCGCAGCTCCGAAAGCAGCATCATCGAGGACAGCCAGATACTCGTCGATTGCTCGGCCGGCAGCCTCCGGCGGAAGTCCCTTATCGCCTTCGATCCCCTTCTGCCGATTGGCATCGGCCTTGATTAGGCTCGCATCGACTGCAAATCCTTCACCGCCGACCAGTCGTTCCTCGATGCAGCGCCGCAGCACGCTCTCGAACACGCGACG
>NZ_JADPKG010000019.1:0-47847 GCF_023073875.1 Bradyrhizobium sp. 154 | reverse complement strand
CTGCCCCTTCTCCCAGCCCGACGCTGGCGTACAGGCGACCGGATCGACCAGATAGTGGCTGCACATCTGCAGGAAGCGGCGATTGTAGAGACGGCCTTTGCCGACAAAGATCGTCTCCACCGCGGTCTTCATGTTGTCGTAGATGCCGCGGGTGCAGGTGCCTTTGAACAGGGCGAACGCCCGGTCGTGGGCGTCGAACACCATCTCCTGCGTCTCCCGCGGATAGGCCCGCACGAACAGCATGCGGCTGTGACAGAGCCGGACACGGGCGGCCTTCACCATCACCGTGGTGCCGCTCAGCAGGACCACCTCGTGGCTCCAGTCGAACTGGTAGGCTTCGCCTGGGGCAAAGCTCAGCGGGACATAAGCGGCTGCGGTCGATTGCCCGCGTTCTTTGCTCCACCGCCTGGCGTAACGCCGCACCGCATCGTAACCGCCGTCGTAGCCGCGGCTGCGCAGCTCTTCGAAGATCCGGATCAACGTCAGCTGTTCACGAGCCGATTTAGCCGCGTTCGCCGCCAGCAATCCGTCAAGCTCTACTGCCCATCGCCCCAGCTTTGGCCGCGGCTGCACCTGCCGCTCATACTCGAAGGAGGTCTCTCCCGACCTCAGCACCTTCCGAACCGTGTTCCGCGACACCTTCAGGTCACGGGCGATCTCCTTGATCGTCTTGCCTTTGATGAAGTGCTCGCGCCGTATCCGGGCAATCGTCTCCACGATCAGCATCCCCCACCACCTGCTTCGTTCCAAAGCAGGCAGCGCAACAGACCTAACTGTAGGGGGTCAATTTTGGACGCCGATCCCCCGGCTTAGGGGGGCAATATTGCAGGCCGAATGACATCCGGCGCATCGACAATCTCTCGGTAGGCATCAGGCTTCCTCATTGGTTGAATGCGGAATCCGTAGCCCGGTTGAGTTTTCGGTTGAAGCGTCCGGCACCGCCAAACGTTGCTCACGATGCCTGAAATCGCTGCTCACGATCCTCTGAAATCGTTGCTCACGATGCGCTGAAATCCGTGCTCACGATCCCGCGAACGCGCAATCCACTGTCTGCAACTTATCTCGGATGGATACACTTCAACCAGCTGCACGCGCTATTCAGTTGAAGCCGACATCACCCACTTAGCCGGTTTTGCAGTGCCTGCCGATCGACGACGAGGTAGAGGAGGCTCAGGTCTGCCCGTCGTCTTCCCGCGAGCCGTCTGACCAGCGCCCGGGTACCGTCGACCACAAAGACTCCGCAATCATGGCCGTTGCTCTGCCTGCGCATGTTGGCATCTTGCAAATGGGCTCCCACCCGCGATGCGAGCATTGCTGCAGGTCCGGAATTGTATGGCTTGAAGGAGTCGTAATGATAGGCAACCGGCCTGTCGCGATCGCGGCGATCTACCAGCAGCAACGACCAATGGGAGCCGCGGCGAAGGACGTCCGTAGCACTCGCATCACTCACCGGCAGGAACAGGAAGTCGGCCGTATCGTTGCCATTCCGATCGTTGACAATGCGATGGAATGCGTTCAGGGCGTCGCCGTCCGTACCATGGCCCACCTGAAAGGCGATCAGAGGATCGACGAACCGGGTCCGGGCGGCGAGGTTTGGATTGTTTTGCTGCAACTCCTGCGACAGCAGCTCGTAGTCCCGCTGGATATGCGCATCACCCAGCCATTCGTCGGCTCCGAGCACCCGTCCGCTGCGGTCGCCGGCAGAGACACTCGCCCTTGAAGCGCCGATCCGGGGATCAGGAACTGAGGATGGGCCAGGGTGATGGATCAGTTGGGCATCGCGGCGTCCTCGCGGCCCCAATGCGATGGAGTAGGTCTCACCGTTGATAGAGACCGGCTGGGGAGCCATTTGCGAACTCGGCAACAGCATTTTATTGTCCAGTACATCGAGCAGGAACTCCGGCACCGCCTGTGAGCCATGCCGCCAATCCTCGCCGACGAGATATCCGATATCCTCGAGCTCTTGCGGCGTGCCTGATGGACCGATGAAGAACGGCGGTCTGCCGGCGGGGCTGAGCACGGGCCTTGACTGCGCATCGTCACGCATTTCCTGGGGTGTGGACGGCAGATCAGCGAAAGAAGTTAGATCGCGGTAGATGTCTGAGGACCGAGCTGGCGCGCCCTCCGGAGTTGGCCACTCGAAGTCGGACGGCACCCGTGGAGACCAGGTAAAGCTCGACCCGGCCGGGTCCTGCCAACCGCCCGGTCCAACCGGGCCTTGCGGCGCCGGCCACTCACTTGGATCAAAGTCGGACGGCACGCGCGGGGACCAGGTCGAGCTCGACCTAGCCGGTTCCTGCAAGCCGGCCTGCCCAAACGGACCTAGCAGCGGCGGCCACTCACTTTCGGACGGCGGAGTCGGCAAATCTCGCACCCAGGTTGAGGTTGAGTTCGAGCTAGCCCTCTGCTGAGGGACGGTCACACCCAGCGCTCGGTTTGCCTCAACGAGTTGCAGATACTGCCTGAGTTTCTTGAGACTCAGGCCAAGTTTTCCTTTGGCTTCCGTGAAAGCCTGGTGGTCTACGTCCAGCGAGCGTCGCTGCTCACTATTGCCGTTGATTCGGCTCGCGATGCTCTCCCTACCCTGTGTGCGGAGCCAATCACTGAACTTGCGTTGGGCAGAAGCAGTATTACGAATTGTTTTTCTTCTCGGTTCGGAAGCTGGGTCGAGGTTCCTCAGCTCTTCCTTGGCCAGCCTCTCGATCAGGCTGGCGTCATCGTCATAAGCACGAAGTCCTTGTTGGGGCTCCAGACCCAGGTATTGTCGAAGGAGATCGAGTGGGGCTGTCCGCTTTGTGGCTATGCTGAACGCCGCAAGATCTGCGCTCAATGACGACTGCTGCTCAGCATTGCCCTTGATACGGTCCATGATGCTCGGCCTGCCCTCTCTTTGAAGCCAATCACTAAAGGAGCGTAGCTTGGAAACCATCGCCGAAGCGCCGCCTTTCTCCTTGCGAGTCGCGTCGGAGCCAAGCTTGGATAGTGCGTCCGTCAAAAAGTCATTGATGATGGAGACGTCCCCCGGATGAGCCGACAATGTTTCGCGCCCCATCAGGCGGGGCCCGGCACCGACAGCTTGGAGCCCGTCAGCGCCGATCCTGCGGAGATGAGACAAAGCCGCGCTGAAGCGGTCACGATCATCGCCGCCAGCTACGAAGTACTGCTCGATGTCGTCGGCGAGCGACATTGGCTCGTTGAATGCCCGAGGAGCCAGGGGCTCCTTGTTCTGCGCTCGGAGCCAACGAGCAAACGCGTTGAGCGCCTGCACATTGCCCTTGATCGTAGCAAGCGGGACCTTACCAGTCCCGCGGCCTCTAGTACCATCGGGAGTAACTCTGTAGTCTTTGACGTTTTCCACGAACTGGCGGATCATCCGCTCGTCTTGGGGGTGCATCGGCTGCTCTCGCGTACCCACCCCAGCTGGAGCGGATATGGGATTTCCAGCCTGGAAATTCTGGAGTGTATCCAAGGCTCCACCCACATAGTTCCTGCTATTGGCGCTCGCCACCTTCTTAAATTCATCTTTATAGGCTGTCAGCAGATCAGCATTGCCAAGCAGGTCGTTCAGAGTGACGCCTTTGGGTTGGAGGAATTCGCTGAACATTCGAAGAGCCATCACATAATTCTCGATGGTCTTCGTCTTACGGTTCGCGCTGCCCAATGTCGTCTTGAACTCTTCAATCAGCTCCAGGTCTGCTTCGGACGGGCGACTGCGCTTTGCAAAGTCGATGCGAAGCTCCGAGTAGACGTCATCAGACGCTGGGTCGCCGGACCACTTCTCACGGTGATTTCCTCCAAAGACTTTGCTTAATCCTGATTTGACCCGAGAGAACAGTCCACGCGGCTTGTTGTCCTTCGTCCGCGCCGTAGGTTGTTCCTCCGAGGGCGCTGCGTAACGCATGCTGCTGAATGGCCTGTCCCGCAAGTCAGACCGGTAATTATTTGCAGCCGAACCATGATGAGCGTGCGGAACATCGACACTGTGACGCGTGCTGCTGAACGAATTGTCCCGAAGGTTGGACCTTGGCCGCATTCGCATCGAACCACCAACGTCCGTACGCTGGATGTTTTCATGCGACCGTGCGGCTGGACTGTCGGGGGAACTAACCTCGGAACTCTCCTCAGGAGAGCGGAGTTGCAGCTCGCCCAATTGCTGCTCGAAGCCAGCTTGATCTGCAGGGTCAACGTCGGTCTGTTGCCGCTGCAGCTCGGCGTACCAGCGCATCCAATCGTCCGGATTGTTATAGACGGGTTCCACACGGCTCTCCCTAGATCAGATGACTCTTCATAGCTGCCCCGCAGCCACACTCCGGTGCGCTGACCACAGGGACTCCGGATTCAAAAAGCCGGATCGTCAAGATTGGCCAAATTAAACAAAAAGGGACCGTTAGCGCCGCTCCGAGGTCGTGCATTACTCACACCTGCCCAGCCTTGGCTGCTGCAGAAGAGCGCCCGGGCTTCCTGGGCAACAGGTGACCGCTAGCCAAACCTCAAAACAATCCAGGAAAACCGAAACCCAAATACTCGCACGATCCAAAAACCCACCTGTTGCCGCCCTCCTTCAGGGCAAGATGGCGTCAGGCACATCGCGATCGAAATTGGGCCGCCCCATTGCTGTTGGAAGGCGTCCGGGTTTCGATACTTGCACTGCAAGCTCTGCTTCCTCATCAGTTCTTCAGTTCAAGTCCTCACATTTCCTACAACCAAACGAGCCTCTCCGAGGGATCATGAAGCTTCAGAGATGGCCGTGTATGATTCAGTGTGTACAACCTGACGCTACGTAGACTTCAAGCCCCATCGCTGTCGCGTCGAGCCTGGCTGGCTTTCATACCCGTTTCAGGATGCGGCAAATCCTCGCAGCTTGGTGATCTACCCCCGCTTTCAAGCGACCTTAATTGAGCGAGGCGCCGCCGCCGATGAATACCAAAAACGTGTTGGCAGCTTATGTCGTCCTCGTTGAGGGAGCATGGCGCCGGCATAGTCGTCGCGGCGTGGATGCTGGATCCCGCCGCGTGCGCGGCGCTGACCGTCGGTGAGCCCCAAGTCTCTGTCCCCGCTCTGTGTGATCTCGGCCGGCTTTTGTTGGAATATAGACTCAGGCGAGGGTCCTCAGATGACCAAGATGTCATCGCGGAGGCAAGCAATGAAGAACGCATTACTGCCGGTCACCGAGGTAAGGTTACCACGCCAACTGACCATAGCGCCGGAGGCTATGCAGATGAACGGGCTCAGCGTTCCGGAGCGAAGCGCCGTGTTCTTGCGCTTGGCTCGCCTGCTGATGGAAGCGGCCGGAGTCGAGGAGGGAGCCGATGATGGACGGTGAGATCCTTCCCCCGGCGCTCCTGAAGAGAAAGGCCGTCCACTACATCCGCCAGTCCACCCAGGTCCAAGTGCGGGTCAACCTCGAGAGCCAGCGGCGCCAGTACGAGCTTGTTGATGAGGCCCGACGACGTGGGTTTCGGGATGTCGAGGTCATCGATGACGACCTTGGCCGCTCGGCGAGCGGCGCACTGGCCAGGCTGGGGTTTGAGAAGCTTGTCGCATGGCTGTGCGCCGGCGGCGTGGGAGCCGTCTTCTGTTTCGACCCTCTCGCCTGACCAGGAATGGTCGGGACTGGCACCACCTGCTCGAGCTCTGCGGGCTCGTAAAGGCCCGGGTCATCGATCTCGACGGCGTCTATAATCCCTGGCGGCCCAATGACCGACTTCTTCTCGGCATGAAGGGCAGCATCAGCGAGTTCGAACTCGGCGTCCTGCGCGCGCATGCTCGACGCCGCCCGTTCGAAGGCCCGGCGGGGCGAACTACGGATTTCAGTGCCCATCGGCTACATCTGGCATCGGGAGATCGGCTTGGGTCTCGATCCAGACGCGAAGGGTCCAGGAAGCGACACGGCTGATCTTCAGCCGATTTCGCCAGCTCGGAAGCGCTCGGCAGGCGCACCTCTCACTTAAGGCCGAGGGCGTCCATTTTCCGCATCCCTCGGACGGCAAGAAGATGACGTCCTTTGAGTGGGTGCCGATCCGCTATCGCAACGTCATCTCGATCTTGAAGAACCCGTTCTACGCAGGCGCGTACGCCTGCGGTAAGAGCGAGCATCGCGCCGAGATCGTCGATGGCCGCGCCCGCAAGACCTATGGCCACTATCGCCGGCTGTAGGAGACTGCGAGATTTTCCTGAGAGGACACCACGAGGGGTACATTGACTGGACGGAGTTTGAACGCAACCAGAAGCAACTCGCCGCAACGCCTATCGCTGCCCAGACGGCGCCAAGTCCGGTCGTGGCGGCCGAGCCCTTCTCGTCGGGCTTATCGTCTGTGGCCGTTGCGGCCGTCGCTTACGGTAAACTACACGTCGCTGTGGGACAGCGCTACAGAGAGGCGAGCCGCGCGGAGAGGGCGCGAATTCTGGACCAGCTTGTGCTTGTGACGGGCTTGCATTGAAAGCATGCGATGCGCCTGCTCCGAGGCGAGATGAGGCAATCCTCGGTTCGGCGCACCCGTCGCCGGATTTACGAGGGAGCTGAACGAAATGCGCTGGTAGTGCTCTGTGAGGCATGCGGCCGGATCTGCGGCAAGAGGCTGAAAGCGCTGCTGCCGCTCCTGATCGAGTCGATGGAACGGAACGGTCACATGGGCCTGGCGCCTGAAATCCGTGCGAAGCTGCTGGCGGGGAGCGCGTCGATGATCGATGGGGCGCTGAGCAAGATTCGAGAGGAAGGTGGACGCCAGCGGCGCCGCCCGGTGGCGAGCGCATTGCGACGGAATCCCGGTACGGACGTCCGCCGGCTGGAAGGATCCGGGGCCGGGCTTATCGAAGCCGATCTAGTCGCTCACAGTGGGCCCCTCGGCGCGCGCCAGTTTTATACAGACGCTGGTGCTCACGATATTGCGACCTGTTGGAGGAGCGTGCGCCGTTGCTGGTGCGCGAGCAAACGCTCCTGTGCACCGTGATGACAGAGTTCGCCGACAGCTGCCGCTCTCGCTGCAGGGCATGTGAGCAGACGAACATCGAGTTCACGCGTTGCCGACCTACCGCAAGAACGACCAGACGTTTGTCGAACAGAAGAACGGAGCCGCGGTCCGACGCATAGTCGGCTATCGGCGGTTGATGGACTTGAGGCGGCTGCGTTGCTCGCAGAACTCTATCGCTCAGTGCGCCTGTTCGTGAACTTCTTGCAGCCGTCGTTCAAGCTGATAGCGCGATGGCGGTCGCCTCCGTAAATCTTATAGTGCACCGACGCCGCCGCATCAGCGGCTGGCAGCTGACCACATATGTCCGATGCGGCTCTGGCCCGACCGCAGGAAATCTGCTTCAGCTTGGACCCGGTCGCCCGCGGATCGCAACAGCAGCGGCAGCGCAGGAAGCTCTATTCCTTCCATGCGCCCGAGGTCGAGTACATCCGCAAAGGCAAGGCGGCAGCGCCTTACGAGCCCGGCATCAAGGCCTCTGTCGCCACCACCAACGGCCGCGCGCCGGGGCCAGTTCGTGCTGCACGCTCGCGCACTGCCCGGCAATCGCTATGACGGACACTCGCTCGGCACCATCATCGAGGCGACGGAAACGCTAACCGGCTGCGCGGTCGAGCGCGCTTATGTCGACAAGGGCCATGCGGCCGCAACACCGATATACCGCGCCGCGCCTTCATCTCCGGGCAGAAACGGGGCGTCTTGGGCGTCATCGAGCGCGAGCTCCGCCGCCATTCAGCCATCGAGCCCATCATTGGCCACATGAAGAGCGACGGCCACCTCGGCCGCTGCCATCCCAAGGGGCGTGAGAGCGACGCCAGCAACGTCATCCTCACCGCCGTCGGCCACAACCTCCGCCGCCTAATCGCCTGGCGGAGGGATTTGCTGACATCAATCCTGATCATCCTCTGGCAAGCAGGTGTCCGATCGCAGGCGCTCAAACCGCCTTCTTAGCGGCGACGATTCCACGATACTTGGCGGCAGCGAGTCAGTCCGAGCCTGATGAGATTACCGCGATCAAGCTATCTCGGCTCCGAAGCCGCCGCACACAAGCTTGTCGAGATCGCATCTGGCATTAAGCTGGTTCAGGACGGGCCACATCGCGTCGGTCAACACATCCGTCCTTAAGGTCGGCGGCAGCGGCGCAGAGCTTAGCGCCAGGATCAGAGCGCATGGCTGCTGTGGCTCAATTCGCTCGACATCTCTCCTGATTTGGTGTCTTCGACCGAATTGGCCGGAGACACCTTATCTCCCTCAGATTGGCGCATCAAACGGCGAAATCACTTCGGACCGGCCTGATCGTGAACATTGGTGCCTTGTTACAAAGCACCTCGCCGATCCAGTCGAATTGTCGGTTTCGCTCGGCTGAGGCTTGACCTTTGCCGCAGCTGTCCGTTTGCCTTCGCTCCTTGCTCCACCGCCTGCCCAAACACATGAATGCCAGCCCATCTGGGCATTACATGAAGTCACCATCCTCTTCGGAATCTGCTGCAACCTCAGTATCACTGTCGACCTTGGAGAGATAAAGCTGAGATTTAGTTGCGCGCTGCCATTCACCAAGGCTGTTTTTTGTCCACTGGGCGGACTGAGTGGGGTCAAGTACCATGTCGTCCTCATCCACTTCAACGAAGCCCATTGTCTTTGCGCGGGCCTTCGCTTCTGCATTAGCAGGACGCCAGTTCACCAATGGTCGTTCGCCGTCTTGCCGAAGTTGATGTTCGAGCAGAATATCGCCGGCGTTTGCGACAAGCGGATGAGCAACCTGAAAATCCACAATTGAGGTGACTTCACTTCGTCCAGGGAACTGTTCTCGCCACTTATCGCTTTCGAACTCAGTCATGTTGAATCCGGCCTCCGTTCTTTGGAGGCCGACGCTCACATTTCCTAATTGGTAGCTGTAATATCGGGCGTCTTCTGAATCTCTTCTGATACCGTATTCCTTAGCGACCTCTGCTGTGCGCTTAGCTCTTGCGGATACAAATTCCGAGTACTCGTGTGGATTGTTGGCGATGCGGTTGATTGCGTCGCCATGAAAGGTCCTCACTTCTGTCCTGAAGGTAGCTCTGTCGATCTCGACCACAGGAGGTTTTCGAACGAGGGAATAACTCGGTTGCGAAGGTGAGCTGCCAACAGACTCCTGCAATCGCGTTCTAGCGAACGCATCGGCGAAGCCCTGGCTTTCGGCACCCGCTTCCTCAGCGTTGGCTGCCCGATGATATCTTTCTTCGGCCGGAATATCGGGCCAATTGTTAACTCGACCGTACATGACGACTGCACCTGGATCATACGTCTTGCATTGCTTCAGGTCGTTAGACCTTACCCGCTTGATAGACAGCTTAGCTGTCCGTAAGCTGACGCCAGCGCATAAAGGAAAAATCCCGCCACGCCTTTGGGCAGCTCGACCGCGTATCGTCGAGGCGTTGCGCGATGCAGGCTTCCACGTTATCCACCCAGAACGAGGCGCGGAGGTGCTGGACTGGTGCAAGCGGCGCGTCGCAAGGGGAACACGATGCGGGACACTCGGACCCGCCGAGGCGTCGAGCGCGCCGCGAGGAAAGCGACTTCCACCGCCCGAGCGTCTCGTGCGCTGGATGGCTTGCTCGACCTGGTGGCACTCCCAGTCCGTGAGGCAGCGAACTGCACGCAGTGTCGACCGGATATTCGGGTGGGCGCGTGGCGCGCAACGCGATCGCGAGAGTGACTCCGGATGACGTCACCTGCTACGTGGCACTGCCGTTCGACGAGCGCCTGATCGGCGGTTGGCGTAGGAAGGGGCGCGCCGCGCCCGAACTCATGGAAGCTCCGCCTTCCGAAGCCGAGTCGGAAAAACAGGCAGCCGGAGCTGAGCCATCGACTACATGCCCGCGGCTCGTCTTCCGGTCTCGAGCCAGCTCTGCTGGGATTATTGGCGGACGACGGTCTGGCCGCCGGCGAAGTGGTAGATTGCCTGAGCGCAAACGCAGCTCTTGTCCTCGCCGAAGCGCTCTCGCGGAAGCCGCGCATCCTCGTGGCGATCGCCTTCGCGACCAAGATGGCTCGGACGATTTGGGCCATGAGTCAGAAGTGGTGCCGATGCTCGAGGCAGCCCGATATCACCGATGCGCAGTGGCTGCAGCGGCTCCATTCGTTTGGGCTGTCGCGAGCCAGCTTTCGGCCCAAAGGACAGATTGCGGAGCTGCGATCCTACGTGCGCCAGCGCGAGCGTCTGATTGGGTACGCGGCCTCCCACATCAAGCATATGCACAAGAACGCGCGGATTCGGCGGTAGGGCGGCGGCACTTCTGCGCCTTGCTGCCGTGACCGTGGGCGGTACAGACACCGCGCTCGGCGCCTTTGGCGGCTCTCAGCGCGCATCGGCAAAGCCAAGGACGTGACCGCCACGGCCCGCAAGATCGCAGTTCTGTTCTACAACGCTATGCGATATGGAATGGACTATGTCTATCCCGGGCCTCGTCTTACTAGACGCGTTACCGGACGCGAGTGGTCAATAATTTGCATCCGCATGCCAAGGCATTCGGCTTCGTTCTCCAGCCGTTGGAGCCGAAAGTAGGTGCTGCCTATTCTTAGGAATCGTTCTCCAGCGTCAGCTCGCCGATCTTCGCGTGCAGTGACTTTACGTCGGCCGCGGCCGCAACCGTCGCGGAGGCCCCGCGCCGAACACGTCAGAAGCCCCCTCAAGCTGAGCTTTCCGGGCCGTCACCTGAGGGGGTAGACGTCGAAGTGCTCGGCCAATTGGCCTGTCGTCCGGTCGGTTGACGGCGGCAAGCGCCACCTTCGCCTTGAAAGCCGGGCTGTGATTCCTGCGCGGTTCGTCTGTTCTTGGTCTCTCCTGTTCGCGGCGATCATCGCCGCTTTCAGGCAGAAACTCCAATTATCGACCTGTTCAAATTGCGGACCCGGCTTCTCAGAAGAGTGGCGCCAGGTGCTTGGGGTGCGCCTCGAGTGCAGCGCGCGTTCTTCCGCCGCCGCTTGCCGAGCGGCGGCTTTCTGATGACGTGGCACATACCGAGTTTCTCGAGGCCGTACTGAGAGCGGCGCAGAAGTTGCACCCGTCCCTGAAAAGGTAGGTACCCATCCGCACCTTACCCGCAAAACTGGCCTTTCAGACCACCGTCTGAGACGACGACGGCGTAGCGACCTAACTCGGAACGCCTGCGGCTTGCGTGGGCTCGGTAAGGCGTGCCTTCAGGTCGTCCAAATGGTCCTCCGCATAGGACTGCACTTTCGAGATCGCCGTATCGAGGCCGAACTGCACGGTCTGTTCGAGCATCTCCTTTGCGAGGCCCTCGCGCAGCGCGAATTTGACCTCGGGCCCAGCGACAAAGCTAATGGCCTGCCCCGCAAGATTAAGGCCAGCCTCTTTGAGGGCCTGTTTCATATCACCCCCGCTAATGCCCGTATGCAGAAGGCTCAATGCTTGCGACTCGAGCTCGAGCACCATCGATACGCCATCGGCCAACTCGCCCAGTCCCGGAATGACGCCGAGCAGGCCTACTGCCGTGGCCTCCCAGTCGAGCACCTTCGAGCCCACCTTGGCTACGTCATCGACCGCATGCATGAGGACCCCGCCATTCTTCTTCGGAGACGCGACATCGGGTTGGTCGGATACCCCCATCACCATATCTGTGACTGCATTTTGTTCAGCCGCGGTCTTGGGGACATGGGTCTTGATCTGCTGAACGGTATGGTTCGCAGGTGACATGTTGCTATAGAAGTGCTTGAAGTCGTTGTTGCTGATATTACCAGAGTCGACCGTATGCCCGCCGCCTAAGTCGAAGAACTCCTGATGGGTTTTGTAGCCCGTAATCGAATTGTTTAGCAAACGGAACAAGAGCGGGTCCGAGAGCAGTTGCGATGCCGCTTCTCGTATCTTCGGGTCGAGAGTCTTGTCATCCACCATACTCGCCAACTTGTGTCGTGTCAGGTCGCCGTCCCCGAAGAAGGCATTCTGATTCTTGTTGATCGTGTCGAGCGTGTTCAGCTCGCTTTGCGTGGAATTCATCGACGACGAGGCGACTTGCAAGAAGTCTTCCTTGTGCATTTTATCAGTCGCACCACCGCACAACTGCTTCCAGGCGTCCGGGTGATCGAGGAAGTGTTGAGCCGCCGCGATCAGCTGAGGCGGACACTTACCGATGTCGGCGTTGCCGTCGACGATCCGCTTGAAATCGTCAAGGCTCAAACTCTTGGGCAGGTAGTCAGAATACTTGTAAAGCTCGCGCAATGCATCATTCAAGGTCATGACCGACGCTTGTCCATTCGAGGTGCCGTCGGATGGAATATAGTTCTGCTCGTAGCTATGCGCTTGCTGCTGCTGGAATGTAGCAACCTGCGAATGGCTGGCGGAAAACTCTGACAGATCCTTGGCCTTGATCTTGCCGCCGCAGCGGCCGTCCCCCTGGGAGCCAATCGCATAGAAGAGCTCTGGATCGCGTCGCAGTCCGTCGATCGCCTCCTTCAGATCCGGGGGCGTCGAGGGATCGCTGGCCTTGGCTGCCAGCGAGTCCCAGCTGAGTGGGCATTGGTCTTTGTGCCGGTTCAACACTGCCACGATCTGCAACTCGGCATTGGTCAGCGTGCCGCCGTCCCACGTGATCCTAGAGCTTGGCACCGGAGTGCTCGGAACGTCAGGCGATGGAGCAGCTGTCGCCGATGCGTCTGCACTAGGGGAGTCGACCGACGAGGAATCGACCGAGGAGGAATCGACCGAGGAGGAATCGACCGAGGAAGAAAGAAACGGATCCTTCATCACCGCCTCGATCGCCGCCTTCGCGTGCGCTGACAACTGGTCCAGCGAATCCTGCGGGATCTGTAGCTCTGATTGCAGCAGATCCGGCGGCGTGGAGGGAACGCCGGATTTCTCTTCCCGCGAGCAGATGGACACCATTGCCTCGAACATCGAAGGTTCGCCTTGCCGAATCTGGCCGGGGGTCTGCGCGGATGATCCCAAGGCCGACGAAGCCCCCGGAACAAGCCCGAACTGAGCTGGATCTGCACTGGCGGGCAGCGAAATGCTGTTGAGCTGCATTAGGTTCATTCCATTCCATTGCGGTAAATACTTGACGTCGGCGTCGTAAGATCGAGCTTTCATATTAAGGGGGCGAGCTTTCGAGAAGCTGACGACTTTTAGACGGAGCAGGACGAGCCAATGTCGGTCGTCTTAACATCCCGGAGAGGCGTCATCGTGCTCATGAAACTCATCTCCGGCTCAGAGCATGTGCAAGCACGACGCTGTTCTGACGCTTTCGCAAAGCAGGTGCCTGCGGTCGTCAGTCCCGAGTGACGATCGCTGTGGAGCCACGAAACAACATCACCGCCGATTCCCGCGGCAGCATTTCCAACTGCGCGCGGTTTTGCCTCTGACTTGCCATCACACCATTGCTGATCGAGCAATGTGATGAGGTGCGTTGGGAAGGCGCCGCGATCTGGCGCTCGTCGGCATAATGTAGAGATTGAAAGTGGGGCCGAGAAATTCGCGCGGTGGCAGTCGCGGCATGTACCTGCGAATGCGCGCTCTCAGCTGGGTTGACGTTGACGATAGTGAGGTTGTTCTCATTCTCGTCAGCTTCTCGACAGCTAGTCCCAGTAGCGTAAGCAATGTGAATCGCTCGGTGGTGATACCACCGTTTTGGCGGAACTGAAGTGAGAGGCACCAGATGGCCGGGGCAATCGAAGGCGTCATCCATACCAATTCTGACAGTGGCAGCTCGCAGTCGGTAACTGATCGTCAGAAGTTCGAATCGGCTTTCGGTTCGGTTCTTGCCAGCGTCGCGATGCAGGCGATGGAGCGAAACATGTCAAATCTTCGCGAAGCTATAGCTGAAACAGAAGAGGATACCTGACGCCGGTTCTTCGACGTCAGTGGAGTGTTGCCATTGATGGCGGCAAAAAAACGGAAGGTGAAGCGATATGACCAAAACAAGTTCTACTAGCTCTTCTACTGGTGGTACCCACGACACCCATGACAGCAAGGCAAATAGCAAGACTGATAGCAAGACTGATAGCAAGTCCACGAGTTCCAGCGTCGGTAGCTCGGCGGCCGATAACGTTGGTGGGACGGGTACTTTCGAGAAACTGATCGACGAATTGAAGGCGGTTAACCAGCAGGCCATGGTGCAGGACATACGGTTGCGTGCACTGACGACCGAGCTCTCGAGTGAGAGGAAGGCGGCCAGCGAGCGCGTCAACGGATAACGGTCAAAGGCGGGGCGAATCGTCGCTCCGCCTTTCCCGTCATCGGGTGATGTGAGTGGTGCGGCCTAGGAATGAGTCGTGCGACCAATCGCCCTGCCGTGCTCGTCATGGTTCGGAGAATTGTCCGTGAATGAGGCCGCCTCCTTACATTTCGAGGTACTGTCGGGACCTTATGTCGGGCTAAGCGGGAAGGCGGCTGCCGGAACGAGCCTTATCGGTAGCGGCCTCGACGCGGATATGGTTTTCGTCGAACAAGGGCTTGAGCCGCATCACCTACGTATCACCCTCGTTGGCAATTCAATCGAGCTTGAGGCTCTTGCAGCCGTAAGCACCCCAGAGGGCGAAGGGGATATTGCCGCAGGTGAACGTGTTGTTCTTTTTCTTCCCGCCGTCATTCGTGCGGGCGCCATGTCTATTCGCTGGTCGATGCAGAATGCAGTTGAGGCTCGGTCGATCAGCCTCTCGCGCGTTTGGATCTCAGCTCTCGCCCTCGTGCTCCTCAGCTTTCTTGGTGTAGGCGGTCTCTCGACCATTTTCTTCAAAGCCACCGGAAGTGCACCGACCGGCATTGCGCCGCCTGCCGCAGAGCTTGTACCCAAGCTGGGCACGAACCGGCCTGACGATCGGCGAGCTCAGGCTGCAGCCGAAGTGCTGAAACAGGAAATTGATAAGGCGGGCCTGCTCGATATCAGGGTTGGTTCCGGGCCGGGTTTTGTTAGCGCTGAGGGAAAAGTCACGCCTGCAACCGTTGCGAAATGGCAGGAGCTCCAGCAATGGTTCGATGGTCGTACATACGGTGCGGTCACACTGGTGAACGGAGTGATCGTCAAAGAGGAAAAGCAGCCATCCTCAATCGCGATCGAAGCTGTTTCGCGCGGATCCCAGCCCTATCTGCTTGTCGGTGGGCAGAAGTATTTCGTCGGCGCTCTCTTGGCCGAGGGATGGGCGGTCACTCGAATCGAGGATGGGCGTGTGCTGCTAAGCCGCAATGGCCGCGTTGTTGCCGTTCCGTATTAGGCTTTCCTGGCCCGAAGGAAGGATAAGGAGATCGTCATGTCAAAGGTTTCCCGCTACGATGTCGGGCCTGGCACTGCTTCGCAGACACTCAGCGAGGACCATCATGAACCAGTGATAGGGCCGACCATCCAACCCAATAAAGGTGAGGCGGACGGTGCTCGTGCAAATGGCGAGAAGGAGCGTGCGTCGATCTGGGGCGAGCTGAACACGCCTTCTATGTCGCTGGATGTAGCGATCGAAGCCGCATCGGAGGCCAAAGATATTGATGCAGTCTGGCGTGTCAGTCTCAATGAGATGCGCACTCGCATTTATGAGATCGAGCAGCCCGCTGGGGTGGCATCGCTCTACGGGCGCGATATCGCGCACGATCTACTCTCCTTCGTCACTCCAAGCCTACGTCATCCGGACATGCTGCGGGCAGAGCGGTATAGCATTGTTCTGGAACGTCTCGTCCATAAACTGGCGGCCGCGCCTGCGGATTCGATGGCGGGGGACGGTATCGTCGTCCTACGGCAGGGACTGCACTGGCTAGCGCTGCTTCGCCAGAATCGGAATAGCTTGATCGAAGCCTAACAATGTTCAACTCCGATGGAGCGCAACGGACGACCAACGTTTCCCAATCCGATAACGTCTCACTGAGTTCCGGGCAGGAGCGCGATTTGCTCTGTACACTTTCCTATCTTCACCTTGCATGTGGGCAGAGCGCAGAATGCGTGGCTCTCTTGCGACTCATCGTCGGCAACGACTCGCGAGATGTCGATCTATTACGGATTCTCGCCTATGCCCTCATCTTGGAAGGCCTCGGAGGTGAGGCGTTGCAGGTCCTAGATAGACTGAACGCACTTGATGACGAACCCTCGGCGCGTATCTCTTTGATGCTGTTGCGTAGCCACGCCCTGCGGCGGGCCGGCCTCATAGACGAGGCGCTCGCCGCTTTCCAACGCTATGTCTCGTTGCGTGAGAGCACTGGCCTGATCAATCAACGATCGGAAGGTCCCCATGACCAGCGTCCTGCGTAAGATCATTGCGCGCGCGTCGGCCAGCTCCGATTTGATGGTCGCGTTGATGCTGCTTCTGACGGTCGGCATGATGATCATGCCGATCCCGATAGTGGCGATTGATACGCTCGTCGGCTTCAATCTGGGCTTGGCCATATTGCTGCTGATGGTCGCTCTCTATATTAGCACTCCACTTGATTTCTCGTCCTTGCCGAGCGTCATTCTGATTTCCACGGTATTCCGTCTGGCGCTCACCGTCTCAACGACGCGGCTGATCTTGGCTGAGGGGGATGCGGGCAGCATCATTCGCACATTCGGTGATTTCGTCATATCGGGAAATATCGTCGTCGGCATTGTCATATTTTTAGTCGTGACCATGGTGCAGTTCATCGTCGTGGCCAAGGGGGCTGAACGCGTGGCCGAGGTGGCGGCGCGGTTCACGCTCGATGCTCTGCCAGGCAAGCAGATGGGAATCGATGCGGAATTGCGCAATGGCCATATCGATCAGAATGAAGCCCGCAGCCGGCGCGCTACATTGGAGAAAGAAAGTCAGCTTTACGGGGCTATGGATGGCGCCATGAAATTCGTGAAGGGCGACGCCATCGCAGGATTGGTGGTTATCTGCGTCAACATGCTGGGCGGGATCACCATCGGCCTGCTCTCCAAGGGAATGTCTTTCCAGGCGGCGCTGCATCAATATACCCTGCTGACCATAGGTGATGCGTTAATCTCACAAATTCCCTCGCTGCTGCTCTCGATTACAGCTGCGACAATCATCACTCGAGTAAATGGGGTTGTAAGGCTCAATCTTGGGACCGACATCGTTAACCAGCTCACAGCAAACTCGCACGCATTGCGGCTGTCTGCCGGCGTACTCGTTGTAATGGGGGCTATTCCGGGTTTTCCGCTCCCTGTCTTTCTCGTCTTGGCTGCAGTCTTTGCGGCAGCGAGCTTTGCCGACGGTGCGACCCAAAGCGGCAAGAAAAGCGCTGATATCTCTCGCCCGGCTCCCACACAGTCTAACAAGGATATCGTGCCTGCGGAGGCGCTTCCCATCGCATTGTTCCTTGCGTCAAGTCTGACACGGGCGATCGACAAAGAGGAATTGCAACAGCACATTGCACGCGTTTCGGGACTGATCTCGTCTGATCTCGGCATCACAATTCCGCGCATCCCAATCGAGGTCGACGAGCGCTTGCCAGACTTGCAGTACAGGGTGGATGTCGAGGGCGTGCCCGTCGAGCAGGAGTTAATTGATCCAACGCAGCTCGCACTCCGCGACGATCCGGCCAACATTGAATTGAGTGGCATCCCGTTTCGGCATGACCGGGAGACGGATCAAATCTGGATTGAACAGAGCAATGCACCGGCTCTCAAAGCAGCCGGCATCGGGCACCACCGTCCCATTGAAATCCTGGCCTTACGCGTCCATTCGGCGTTGACCCGCTATGCACAGTGCTTGGTCGGTATCCAGGAGACGCGCCAGTTGCTGGCTCGCATGGAGACGGAATATTCCGATCTGGTCAAGGAGGTGTTGCGTATGACGCCGATCCCTAAAGTAGCCGACGTCTTGCGGCGCCTCCTGGAGGAGGGTATTCCGATCCGGAACACACGGCTGGTCTTGGAAGCATTGGCCGAATGGAGCGGACGTGAACAAAACGTCGTCTTGCTCACGGAACATGTTCGCTCCGGTCTGAGACGGCAAATCTGCCACCGGTATGCCAACGCACACCGCGTCGTTCCGGTCTTTATCATCGAACGTCAAACCGAGGATATCGTGCGCAGCGCGGTTCGAGAGACTGCCAAAGGACCCTACCTGGTTTTGAGCGACGAGCAAAGCGAGGCGCTGCTTTCAAAAATGCGTCAGATCCATTCGAACGTAGTTCGGGGGCAGATCCGGCCCGTTATCCTTGCTTCGATGGATATACGACGCTTTGTCCGCGGCTTTCTCACCCGTAATGGGATCGATCTTGCTGTTCTATCCTATCAGGACCTTGCCTCGGACTTCACAATCCAGCCTGTTGGATCCATTACACTCGCAGCTGCAAAGGACGACGACGCGCCGTCCGAGGAACTCAGCAACACGTTCCTTGCAGCCGATTCACAGGCGCAGCAGTCAATCCAAGAAGGACCGCATGAATTCACCTCGTAAGTCAGTGCGGTGGCGCTTGGGTTCATTTTGTGTGCTTTCGTGCTCGGCTCTCTTCGCTACTCTGGGGCTCTGCAGTTGCGCTAGCTGGGATAGACCAGCTCTTCAAATGCAAGAGCCGCCGGCGCCAAAGTTGCTCGGCGCCAAAGATATCGATCCAGCTATGCGCGAACGCATTGAGTGCGCGATCGGCCGGACTCCTGACCAGGAGCTTTGCGCGACGCGTTGAAGCAAAAATGCTCGGAAGATCAATGCAGCGGATCGGTGTTGCGTGTCGATGCGAAAGCGCCTCGCATTGAGTGCTCGCCAACGTCTGCCTGGACCTGCGATTAATATGCGCTCAAGACTAAATGCGTTAACTCGACAACGTGGGACGCTTGGTGAGCCACAACCGCAATACAAGCAATGGCGACAGCGCAGCGTATTCCGATTGCGCGGACCAAATCACGTGGTCCGCAACGATCGGTGCGAGATATCGCGCAATGCAAGCACCCGCCCGCTGCGCTGGCGTGCCGCCCTACAGAAGTGACCCGGCATAGCTAATAGTAGCGGACGTATTGGTTCTGTTGTCTCGATTACCAACTAGGTGAGCAGGGCCGTTTTGGGAACCCCCCGTGGATGCTAAGTGCGGCAGGGAACTGCTGCGGCATAAGAGATGTGATACAGTTTGATTTGCGACGCGCCTCTCTTGCGCTAGCCCCGTCGCGTGCGGCAAGCGTGGTGCTTGGAAAAGGGGTGTCGAAACCCGCTCGTAAGATCCCTGTGTTCGTCTCCCGGCTTGCTCGTGGGCAGGAAGTCTCACGTCACGCGTTACCCGGCATAGCACTCAGCGTGAACTCCAATTGATCGGCTGATTGGGGTTTTCCTGCATACGCCATGGCCGATACCAGGTGTGATGCAGGGATTTGCCGCATCGTTATGCCGCCGAGCGACTCGGCACCCGCTGGGCTCGTCAGGAGGTACAAAGGAAATTCCGAACGCCTATGCGATGAGCCAGTCAACCAGTCCTCGTCTCACCCCGGATGGAACAGCCTGATTGCCTGGCGGCAGATTACGTAAGCGATGGCGGCAGCCGGTCGATGTTGCGAAAGGTGGCAATAACTTGCGCGCACCATCTGGGCCCTGCTGGTCAGAGGCGGCATCTATCATGCGCCGCCTGCAATGCTGAAAACCTAATCTTCAGAACTCTCCGGCGGAAGAAAGCTGCCAAGGAGGCAAGGTGCAAATCTGGACGGACCCCGAATGACGACATTCCCGGTGTTCTTGGAGTTCGGGCGGTAGAGTGTCGGCAGGCTGGTCAGCATGCGCTTCTTCGGCGTATCCTGGGTCACTGAGTACGACCTCAGCACGGCTGAGATGCGGGTGCGCGACGAGGAGGAGACGGGGTTGGCCGACTATCTGGCAACTCGGTGGCAACCCTGGGAGACGGTCAGCGAGCGGGTATAGTAGCCGGAGCGATAGCCCAGCCGCGCCTCGCCGCGCCCAGCGCCTCCGCCATCGCGGCTTCGATAGCTTCCTGCACCGCACCCCGGATCAGGGGTTTCAGGATCCCTGTCCGACGCAATAAGCTGTTTGACGGCAGAGCCATCCGTCCTAATCTTCGTCACGGTCGTGATGGTCCTTGCTCCGCTATGGGCGGTGATCTTCGCAAATACCGGATTTACTGTGACCGCTTCAGCCGCTCAGGTTTTGCAGAACCTCCCGCACACTACCACCGGACATCCGGATACTGGTGGACAAGGTGGCGCAGCGGCAATTCTCGTGTTCTGGAGCCGATTTACGGCACGCACGTCTCGCCGTGCTTGTGCGGCGTCTGACCGGACGATCGGTCCAGGCTCCTTGCACAACCCGCGTAACGGCTGATTGAGCTGTATCATCTTGGGCCCGGCCCTTGCGCAGGCAAGGCACCCTCCTGGCGCGGCATGTCTGAAGAGTACGGGCCTTCAGTTCGCCCATCCCGAACGATCGTCGCGGAGGCGCCGCGATATAACATCAGCACAGATTCCCGGGACGGCATCTCGACGGAGCGAGGTCGCGCCTGCGTCTCCGCCACAAGACCATTGAGCGTCTGATCCACGAGTGCGATGAACCGTGGTGGACCGGACGCAAGGACTAGGCCATTTCCCGGAGCCGATCTCATGATGTAGCGTTCGTCGGAAATGGCGAGCGCATCGAGGGTTGCCTTGAGCGCGTCGCAGCTGATTGAAGTTAAGACAAGCAGACGAGTTTGCGCTTCCTTTGCGGTAGAGACGTAAAGCACGAGCCCATCGTAATACCATTGAAGATTGTAGAGTTGAGTCAGATGATCAAGGAAGGCGCGCGGTGGCAGGTCCGGCATGTGCCCGCGAATCCGACCCTTCACCTCGGCGCTGATGGTGACTTTAATATTGAGGTTGTTGCCGAATTCCTGCAGCGCGGCAGAAAGCTCCTGATCCAGAACCGTATACCGATAAGGGGTCGAGGGCAGCGACAGGGGAGCGCCGCGCGCGATCTGTGTTCCGCCGGAAATGAAAACGGCGACACACAGAACTCCGTTCAAAACGAGCGGGATTATGGATCGGATATGCATTCATGGTTCTCGTTGACTTAAACTAACAGGAGTACGTTCGGTACGTGAACGCGAAACGTGATCTTTAGATGGCGATGTGCGGGCGAACTCGTCAGCTTGTCGTCAGCTGGCCTGTCTAGGACATTGAGCCGCTAATCGGCTTGAACGGCTGGTCGTATCACATCTCGATGAGAGCGAGTCTTTCCATGATGATGTTAGGCGCTGCGCCGATCTCTCACAATCTAGAAGGCCTGTCCAAGGCCTGTTCGGCAACAGCGGTCGACGAGCAGGTCCAGTTTCAGCAGAGCCTCTTGCAAGCGGCTTCGGTTCCAGACCTTGCGCCTCCAGTAACGGGAGCGGCGCCCGTTCCGCCGATATCCGAGGTATCGCGTGCAACAACACAGGCGAGCCCGCTGGGCGATCGCATTCTCCAGAACCTTTCTGCGATGTATCCGGTCAATGCAGTTCCAAAAGGTGCGGAGACCGGGTCGACGTCGGAGCCCCTATTGCTGCAGCCGGGCAAAGCGGGAGCGGGTGTGCCGGGCGCCCCCAGTGGCGCAGGTGACTTCGAGGCGATGTTGGCGAATCTGAAGGATGTTTCTGACAGCGTCATCCAGGTAACACTCATTTCAAATGGCATCGGTAGCCTCGGTTCATCTCTGAATAAGCTGATATCGGCGGGCTGAGTGGGGCGAATGATTGGTTTAATCGATCGCGAAAGCGGTCAGGCGCGCCCATTCCGCAAGCGGCTTCAACTTCTGGCTCTGCTGCCGCTCCTGCTTGCCCTGGTTGGTTGCAAAGCCGATCTCTACACGAAAGTTCAGGAGCGTGAGGCCAATGAAATGCTTGCGGTCCTCCTCAAGAACGGGGTCGATGCGCTCCGCGTTGCTGCTAAGGACGGGACTATCACGATCCAGGTCGAGCAGACTCAGATTGCTTCCGCAATCGACCTGCTGAATGGCGAAGGGTTGCCGCGCCACGCTTTCAAGAGTCTGGGCGAAGTGTTCAGCGCGGCGGGTCTGATTGCTTCGCCAATCGAGGAGCGCGCCCGTTACGTCTATGCGCTGAGCGAGGAACTATCTCGCACGATCAGTGATATCGATGGCGTCCTCTCGGCGCGCGTCCACGTTGTTCTGCCAAAGAACGACCTGTTGCGACGTGACACCACGCCATCTTCGGCGTCGGTTTTCATCCGACATGACTCAAGGGCAAATCTCTCAATCTTGCTGCCGCAGATTAAAATGCTCGTCGCCAACAGCATCGAGGGCTTATCCTATGACAAGGTGGCTGTTGTTTTCGTCTCAGTCGAGCGGCCCGCACTAGAGCCGCGACCGGCGGCTGCGGCTGGTTTCGCCCAAGCATCTGGAGTCATTTCGACGCCATTGGTTGCGGTTGGCATGGGTCTCGGCGGGTCTGTATTCGGCGTGTTGTCCTGCGTCTTGCTGAGCGCTCGTGGGCGCCAGCGCAGGCAATCATCTCAGAAAGTTAGCGCTGTTGGTGGGCGCTCGGCTGTCTCTGCTATGGAGATGATTCGCAAAGCGATTAAGCCTAATGCGGCGTAGCGTGGTGTCCGACATGACGAGACCGAATCCGTCTGCCGAGCGGCATGATCCGCTGAAACTAGCCTCTGTAGGTATCCGTAAGCTTGCTGCCACGATTCATCCGACCCGCCTTGCCGCGCGACTTGACGCGAACCTCTCGTCCGCGACGTTGGTGCGACTGCAGAAGAGTCCTAGGCTGCAGGTAAGACTGCAAGCGTTGCTGCTTGAAGATGAAATGGGCTTGAACGGAAGTGACTTCGGGCCAGACCTTCTCCTCGGGCATGATCCGAGCAGGGCTGCCCTGCTCGCCGGCGGCATTTGGCATGCCCGTTCGCTGACAAGGCTGATTTCAAAGCATGATGTCGCCGTTCTGGTCGAGCACGTCGGCACCGAGGTGCAGGCTTTCGGGATCCGACATGCAGCGCATGCGGTTTCGACCAGATTAATTGCTGATCCTCAAGAACTCGCGCTAGGGATTGAAGACGATGGACATGCCTGCCTCGGCGCTTGGCTCGATGAAGCGTCAAGGCTTGATTGCCGCCGCGTGCTTCTACGCCTAGCTGTCGGAACGGCCGCCGACAATCCGGGGACTGAACACCGCGATGCCGCGGGCCAATTGTTTTCACCGGTGTTGGCCCATTTGACGAGGGAGGCCCCAGCGGGATGACAGCCGACGAAACTGCGCCGCCCGTCGCTCCGCACATCCGCCCGCTTGGGCCACTCATAGAGGCGAGGGATCTCGAGATTTGGCAGAGCGCCCTCGAGGCGCGTGCCGTGGCCGAGCGAAATCTGAAGCGCGTTCGCGGCTGGACGCGCAGAGCTTTTCAGAAGGAGCGTGCGCGCGGCCATGCCGAGGGGGTGAGGGCCGGCGCCGAGGAAATGGCACAGCTGGTGGCGCAGGCTGCCTCGGAAGTGGCACGACGAAAGGCCGTTTTGGAGGAGGAACTGTCAGCGCTCGTGATGGACATCGTAACTGATCTACTGGGCGATTTCGATCCCGGCGAGATGTTGGTGAGGACGGTTCGTCACACGATTTCGCACAGATATGGCGGGGCGAAACTGTCCCTTCATGCGTCCCCCATGGATGCTGATGCGCTTACGCGCGAATTTGCTGCCTGTGACGGACGGGAGGACCGGCCGGCGGTCCGAATTATTCCGGACCCGGCGCTGTCAGCGAACGAATGCGTGCTGTGGAGCGAATTTGGCAATATCCATCTCGGACTTGACGCGCAGCTCCGCGCACTGCGTTTGGGCTTTGGTTTAGATCATGAGGCAGACGAATAGTGACGGCGCCGAGACCAGACCATAGCTGTCCTGATGGAGACGGGACTCTGCACGCGGCGCTGGCGCGTCTGCGAACTACGGCAAGCCATGTGGACACGCGTGCCGTACGCGGGCGGATCACGCGGGCGCTCGGCACGTTAATCCATGCAGTTTTGCCGGATGCTCGTATTGGAGAAGTTTGTGTGCTCAAGGATCCGCGCACCGGATGGTCGCTTGAGGCCGAGGTGATCGGTCTGTTGCCGGACGGCGTGTTGCTGACGCCGATCGGTGACCTGCAAGGCATGTCCGGCCGCGCAGAAGTCGTTGCCACTGGCCGAATGCACGAAGTGCCGGTCGGCCCCAATTTGCTTGGGCGGGTGATCGACAGCTTCGGCCGTCCTCTCGATGGCAGGGGCGCAGTCAAAACCGTGGAGACGCGTCCGCTGCGCGGCAAAGCGCCAAATCCAATGACAAGGTGCATCATCGATCGCCCTCTACCACTCGGTGTTCGCGCCTTGGATGGTCTTCTGACATGCGGCGAGGGCCAGCGCATCGGCATTTATGGAGAGCCTGGTGGCGGCAAGTCGACGTTACTGTCGCAGATCGTAAAAGGCGCGGTCGCTGACGTGACCGTGGTTGCGCTGATAGGCGAGCGTGGACGCGAAGTGCGTGAATTCATCGAGCGGCATCTTGGGGAGACTGCCCTCCGCCGCACGGTCGTCGTCGTTGAGACCTCCGATCGCTCAGCGACGGAGCGGGCGCAATGTGCTTATACGGCAACCGCGCTCGCCGAATATTTTCGCGATCAAGGCCTGCGCGTCGTTCTGATGATGGATTCATTGACGCGATTTAGCCGCGCTATGCGCGAGATCGGGCTTGCTGCCGGTGAGCCACCGACCCGCCGGGGCTTTCCTCCCTCTGTCTTTGCAATGTTGCCAGGTTTGCTGGAGCGCGCTGGTATGAGTGAGCGTGGCTCAATCACGGCCTTCTATACCGTGCTTGTGGAAGGTGACGGCACGGGCGATCCAATCGCCGAGGAAACGCGTGGCATTCTCGATGGTCATATCGTTCTTTCACGCGCTCTCGCGGCGCGGGCGCATTTCCCCGCCATCGATGTACTGTCGAGCCGCAGCCGCGTCATGGATGCCGTCGTATCTGCACCGCATCGCAAGGCAGCATCCCTCTTCCGTGATCTTATCTCCCGTCATGCAGAGGCCGAATTTTTGATCAAGGTTGGTGAATACAAGCAAGGCAGCGATCCGCTGACGGACCGAGCTGTCGCTTCGATCGATGATCTGCGCGAGTTTTTACGCCAAGGTGAAAACGATGCGTCCACTTTTGAGGAAACCGTCACATGGATGTGCCATCTGACCGCATGAGTTGCATACACGTTTCGAGCTTGCGGCAAGTAAAGGATATGCGCGAGCGTAGTGCTCGTAGTGAGTTGTCCAATATGGAAGCCAAGCTTCATATCGCGACCTCGGCCGCGGAGCACGCATGGCAGGAATTTGCAATTGCTGAAAAGCATCATACAGAGGCCCAGGCGGAGGTTTACCAACAGTTGATGTCGGCCGGTACCTTGTCCGTCGTTGAACTCGATCATTGCCAGCTCACCCTTGAGAGGCTCGCGATCGAGATCACCTCGAAACGCCGCACACTTGAGGAGGCGCGTATCGCTCAAAAGCAGGCCGAGACAGCCGCATCCGAGAGGCGTGCGCACTGGGCGAAGCGTTCCGCAGCGACTCATAAATGGCGACAAATCGAGACCGACGTCCGGCGTGCGGCCGATACCCATTCGGAAGTAACAGCCGAGCTAGAGGCTGATGATGAAGTCTTGCTTCGCCATGGGAGGGGTTTGCCCATGCCGGTGGCGGGCGGTTCAATTTGATGACAGCTAGTCTAGTTGGGAAGCAAATGCGCTGCCCTGTACAGCCGCCTCCTGCAACTCGCGCGGACGCATACGCGAAGTACGAGCCAACCCAGCGTTTAACGCAGAGTCTCGTAACGTGGCTCAACAGAAACGTGCGGCCCTCCGCCTCTTTGCGGAGTAACCTTTGTGACAAGCCGCTGTCGGTGCGACTGGAACGACTTGTGTGGCAGGAGGAACCTCCGGCTCTGTCGATGCTCGATTGCGTTTGGGGCCTCGGCGATGATGAGCTCGTGTTGTCGATACCGCATGCGCTTGCCGAGGCCTTGATCTCGACAGTACAGAGTGGCCTAGCTTTACTTTCCGAGCCAAGTCGTTCGCTGGTTCTCGAACTTGCACTTGAACCGTTGCTGGGGCACCTGGAGACTGAGACAGAGCAGCAACTGCGACTCCTTCATGTTGGAAAGGCCGAGAAGAACGGGCCTTATATCGAACTCGACATCATCTACGGTCCGGTCAGGGGCAAAGGTCGCCTATTTCTTTTCTCGCCTCTTGATGGACCGATACCGCCGGCGTTCCGCGCCTTAGGCGAGCTGCTCGGCCAATTGCCGCGACAGTTGTGTGAGGTCCCCGCACAGTTACCCGTTACAGTTGCAGGAGAGGTCGGCTCCCTCCGGGCGTCAGCCTCGCTTCTTCGCAAAACGCGTAAGGGCGACGCTTTGTTGCCGGATGTAACGCCATTCGCCCGCGGTCAGATCATCCTCACTGCGGGCCGGTTATGGACCGCGGCAGATGTCACTGGCAACCGCCTGATCCTGCACGGACCGTTTCGCTTGCGGCCGCGCCCTCTGGAGTATGCGCATATGACGACACTACCCGGTTCACAGCAGCCGCCTTCGGAAGCCGATCTCGACGATATTGAGATTTCGCTTGTCTTTGAATGCGGCCGCTGGCCCATCACGCTGGGAGCCTTGAGAAGCATCAGCAAAGGATATGTATTCGAACTTGGCCGGCCGGTCGATGGCCTGGTCGATATCGTTGCAAACGGCGTACGTATCGGGAGTGGCGACATAGTACGTATTGGGGACGAGCTCGGCGTTAGACTGCGTGGCGGGTTAGCAGGCAATGACTAACATCGAACCAGCAATACTGCCGCTTCTTGCGGTCACGGCCGCGCTCGGCTTGTTGGTCTTCGCTGTCGTCACGACCACGGCGTTCGTAAAGGTATCTGTCGTTCTCTTCCTCGTTCGCAATGCGCTTGGGACCCAGTCAATTCCACCGAACATCGTTCTATACGGCGCGGCATTGATGCTCACCGCCTTCACGAGCGCCCCCGTCTTTGAGCAGAGCTACAATCGGGTCGCCGATCTGCAGCTCCGCTATCAAACGCTTGAGGATTGGGTAGCCGCTGCGAAAGAGGGGCAGGAGCCGCTGCGAAGTTATCTCAAGAACTTCACCAATGAAGAACAGCGAGGCTTCTTCCTGTCCTCGACCGAACGTGTCTGGCCGGAAGAGATGCGCGGCAGAGCCACAGCCGATGATTTCGTCATTCTCGTCCCATCTTTTCTAATCTCAGAACTCAAGCGTGCCTTCGAAATCGGGTTTTTGCTATACCTTCCGTTTATCACTATCGATCTGATCGTAACGACCATTCTGATGGCCATGGGCATGTCAATGGTGTCTCCGACAGTGATCTCAGTTCCTTTCAAGCTGTTTCTATTCGTGGCGATTGACGGCTGGTCGCGGCTTATGCACGGGCTAGTGCTGAGCTATACAACACCTGGAGGGTGAGCATGGATGAGGCCACTATTCTCCCTTATATGAGCCGATCACTGGTGCTTTTCATGACCTGGGTTTTGCCGCCGCTCATTGCAGCGGCTGTCGCCGAAACCGTCATCGGCATCATCCAGGCGGCAACGCAGATCCAGGATCAGACATTGCCACTGACTGTGAAGCTTTTGGTTATTGTTGGGATTATAGGTTTGTTTGCTCCGGTGCTGAGCGCCCCGCTCATCGAACAAGCCAAGCAGATCTTCACTGATTTTCCCGCGCTCACGACGGGCTACTAGCAGCCGCCCGTCATGTATGATCTGTCAACCACCAACACGCAAAGTCTGATCCAGGCAACCATCGAACTCGTCGTTGCTGCCGGCCTTGGTGCGGCCCGCCCCGTGGGCATTATGCTGGTGCTTCCGGTATTTACGCGTCCGCAGATCGGCGGCCTGATCCGCGGTTGCCTGGCCGTTGCACTCGAACTACCATACTTGGCGCACATCGCCGATGGCCTGAAGGAGCTAGATCCGGACACCCGTCTGCTCAAGATCCCGCTACTCGGTCTTAAGGAGACGTGTGTCGGCCTGCTGATCGGCGCCCTGCTCAGTATTCCCCTCTGGAGTCTTCAGGCCGTCGGCGAGTTCATCGACACGCAACGGGGCATCAGCAGCGTAGTCACTCCCGCCGATCCCGCGACACGCAGTCAGGCTTCGGCGACGGGACTGCTTATCGGTACCACCGCGATCACGATCTTCGTCGTCACGGGGGGGCTGCAAACCATGATCAGCGGGCTTTACGGCAGCTATCTGGTTTGGCCGGCTTATCAGCTTGGACCCACGCTGAGCATGCAAGGGACACTGGAGTTGTGGGGCGTGCTCGACAGCATCATACGTACCGCCGTCCTGGTCTCTGGACCTGTGGTAGCGTTCCTCTTGCTGGCCGACATATCCGCGCTCCTGCTCGGGCGCTTTGCGCCGCAATTCAACCCGCGGGACCTATCGTTGACGATCAAGAATATAGGCTTTGCGATCGTCATGGTCACTTATACGATCTATCTCATCGAATACATGCAATCCGAAATCATACAGTCGAGCCGAGAGCTGGAGAGGCTGGAAAGGAAACTGAAGTGAGCGACACGAGCGAAGAGAAAACGCTCGCCCCCACTGAAAAGAAGCTAAGCGATTCGCGCAAGAAAGGCATGGTTCCGCATAGCACGGATCTAGTCAGGGCCCTCAGCGCTTGCGCCGGTCTCGGCTATCTCTGGATAGAAGCGAGTTCCATCTACGACAAATGTCGTGAAGCGCTCATGCTGACTGACAAGCTGCTTGATAAGCCGTTCAATATTGCGGTCGATCTTGCGCTCGGCGTCTTGCCCGAACTTGCACTGAGAATTGTTGGCCCGCTTCTTGGGAGTATGGTCATCTGCGCAATTCTGACGACGGTCCTGGCCAATGGTGGATTAGTGTTCTCCTCCGAGCCGATGACGCCGAAATTCGAGAACATTGATCCCATCAACGGACTGAAGCGCATCGCCTCTTTGCGTTCGCTCATCGAGCTTGGGAAGACCTTGTTCAAAGTCTTCTGCCTCGGCGCGATCTTTGTCCTCGTCGTTGTCGGCGCGTGGAAGACACTGGTCTATCTGCCGGTTTGCGGCACGGGCTGCTTCGAGTTCGTGTTCATTCAAGTGAAACTGTTGATCGGGATTGCAAGTGGTGCATTTCTGATCGGCGGATTGGTCGACCTCCTCGTCCAGCGCTGGTTGTTTTTGCGCGGCATGCGCATGACTAAGAGCGATATGAAGCGCGAGGACAAGGAGCAGCAAGGCAGTCCGGAGGTGAAACGCGAACACCGACGCCTTCGGCGGGAGCAGGCGAGCGAGTCTCCACTCGGCGTGCGTCGCGCGACATTGATCTTGACTGGGCGCGAGCTGCTGGTCGGGGTACGCTACATCCGTGGCGAAACGGGCGTCCCGGTCCTGGTTTGCCGCGGCGATGGGGAGGCGGCTTCACGGCTCCTTGATGAAGCGAGGCGCCTTCGTCTCAGTATCGTCGATGATCACGTCCTGGTCGGTGAGCTAATCCGCAACACTAGCCTTGGCAATTCCATTCCTGTCCAGTATTTCGAGGCTGTCGCAAAAGCACTCTTTGCCACCGGCCAAGTCTAGTTCGTGTTGTGAATGAGGTCGCATCGAATGACTGATGTTCTCGCTATCGAGACGGCTGCACGGTCTGGGTGCCGGCAGACGTGGGATCTGATGGCAGCTTGTTGTTAGCTATACCCAAGTTGCTGTTATTGCCGGTCGCGAAGGCTTTGTATGTGGCAACGGGAATGGCCGCACGATTGCCATCACTCGGCACAACGGCCTGATTGTCAATCAAGTCGCGCGGATCGTTGACCATGCCGGCCAAGTTGTTGCGGATCGAGCAGCCAAGCGTCGGATCGAAAGAATTGTCGTTCACTGAAGGGCCGACGATCGCAATCGACGGACAAACGGGAGGGCGCGCCTCGTACGTAATCGCCTCGATTCGGGCGGCAGAGCCATCACGCCTATCGATGAATGGACCGTACAGGCGGATGTTGACAGCGTCGACGCCCATTGCGCGGGCCTCAGCTGCTATCTGCGCCCCGAGCCGACGTGAGCCGACGATATCAAGATGCAGCGCGTCATACCGACCGCGACTGGTGCTTGCTATGAAATAACGCAGACGCTGCCGTTCGGGCCCTCCAAGGGTCTGTAACAGTAAGACGTTCTTCTCCTGTTCAACCAGGATCGCTTGCGCGGTCGGCTCGAGGTAAGTCGGCGCGGTGCTAGTGCAGCCACCTAGACTGGCCGTCAGACCGATGAGGGGGCGCACGAATCGTAATCTCATTGGTCGATCCTCATTCGATGATGTGGCCGGTGCCCCTTGTCGCGCCTGGTACGCTTATCGGGGGAGCACTGCGAACAGGCGAGCGCGTTGCCAATGTGTTCGTCAGACTGCGCGCGAGGTCTGAGGGCGGAGCGATGCGGTCGGTGGGCGCACTCATCTGCTTCGAGTTCGATCTTGGCCGCACGACGTAAGGCGTGACGATGATCACGAGTTCCGTCTCATCCTGTTGAAATGACGATGAGCGAAATAGCGCACCAAGTATCGGAACGTCGCCGAGCCAGGGGAAAGTCGTGATCTCAGTGCTGAAGTTGCGCCGGATAAGCCCACCAATTGCAAAGCTTTGGCCGCTGGCGAGCTCGACAACCGTGTTCGCACGCCGGGTGGAGAGAGCCGGCACGGAGATGCCGTTGATGTTGACAGCACCTTGTGACGATAGTTCGCTGACTTCAGGCTTCACGCGGATATTGATCTGATTGTTACTGAGAACGGTCGGTACAAACTCCAGGCTGACGCCGAAGTGACGGAACTCGACAGAGACCTGCCGATTGTCCTGCAACACCGGAATGGGAAATTCGCCGCCGGCGAGGAAGCTGGCGGATTCGCCTGACATTGCGGTGAGGTTCGGTTCAGCAAGTACGGAAGCGAGGCGCTCGTGAGCCAGTGCATCGAGCATAGCGCTGACGTTCACATGGCCAGTGTTGACTCCTATCTTCGCCGTACCGCCGCCCTGCGGCGCGCCGTATCCACCACCACTGCCACTGACCAAGCCGAGAGTGAAAGGGCCAGCTTGACCGGAAGCGGAGAGGTTGACGCCGAGCTCCTTCATAGCGCTCCGGGAGACCTCCGCCACCCGCACGCTCAGATTCACCTGCAATGACCCCGCCACCTGAATCTTGTTGACGACGAGCGCACCAGACCCAAGAAACTGCTCGGTCACTTTCATCGCTATGTCGACGATCTCCGCATTGGGCGCCGTACCGCTAAGGATGGCCCCGCGCGGGGTGTAGCTTACCTGGATGGGATAGTCGCCGACCTGGGCTTTCAGCGTGGCGCGCAGATCCTCGATCGGCTGCGTGACGACAACACGCAGTTCAGCGAGGGCCTCCCCGCCCTCGTTCAGTGCGAACAAGGTGGTCCGCCCGGATTTTTTGCCGAAAACGAAGATGGTCTTGTTCGAAGGTGCCTGATAGTCCGCGACCGTAGGATCTGCGATAAAGATGCTCGCAGCTGGCGCTGGCAGATGAATCGTCTTACCCAGCGAAGAGGAAAGGGTCAGCGTTCCGCTAATGCCGTCGGCAGCCGTACGCTGCGGCCCACCTCCATCATCCCGCTTGATCTGAGCTACGGCAGCAGCCGGGAATAGCAGGACGATTACGCACAAAAGCTGCGAAAGACAAGGAAGAAAGGTGGACGAAAGGCCGTTGGCGGCGATCGATCTTCGAGTGACGCCGGCATGCTTGTCAAGAATGATGCTCAAGATGGTCTTTTCTTTCAAGTTCGATTGGCTGCGCGGTCGATGCCGCGCATTTCAATTCAAGGAGGTAGCCGATCCCGCGCGCGGTTTTGATCCGTAGCGACGCACCGGACTGACTCAAATGACCGCGCAAACGATAGATTCCGACCTCAAGCGCATTGGTGGAGACCTCGTCGTCAAATGCATAGAGGCTATCCTGCAATGACGCGCGAGCCACGGTGCGGCCGGCGCGGCTGAGCAGATGTTCGAGAATGCACACCTCGCGGCGGGCAATCTTCAGCGGTCGACCATTGACCGACGCTTGCCGACCGATCGAATCGAATCGCAGATTGCCAAAGGTAACGATGGGGGCCGTCATTTGCGTTGATCGGCGCAGAGTAGCGCGCATCCGTGCGATGAGTTCATCAGTAGATACGGGCTTGGGCAGGAAGTCGTCCGCACCGCCATTAAATAGCGCTATGCGCCTACCGAGCTCGTTGAAGTTACTCATCATCACGGCAGGCATCGAATGTCCGTCACGTCTCAACTGCTTCAGCCAATCCAAGCCGTCCCCATCCGGTAGAACCAACTCGAGCAAGAGAATGTCATAGCTGGCGCAACAAAAAGCGGCGGCCGCCTCGTCCAGGGTGCACGCTACGTCAACGGCAAAACCGCAATCGGAGAGCGCTTCTTGTACAACGCGCGCTGGGTCTGTCTCATGATCAACGAGTAGCGTTCGCATTCCGCGACCTCCTATTAAGTCACGCCAAGACACCCACCACGTCAGGTTCGAGCATGCGCGGAATTGAACAGTCCGGCCTCCGCGTAAGCGTTGGAATCCGGAATAGACGAAGAGCAGCGGTGCTGGCGAATCGCATACTGGATCGGGATTCCATTGTAAGCTCGACTGGCGTTGTTCACTGTCTCACGTGGCGCGCATGCATCTTGGTGACGTCGAATGTGCTCTCGCCACCGGGACATAGGCGGCAATCAATCAAATGCATCGATAGGCGGGCAGCACCCCGCTCAGCGCCGGAACAATCCCGGTAGTTGTCGCCGACATCCTGAGTTCGAGATGATTGCCGAGAACACATTGATTGGTGAAATCGATGGTTTGGACCGATGCATTCACATGGCGGAGCAGTGACAATGCCGTTCCATGGTCTGGATCTAAATCTCCTCATCACGATCGATGCTCCCGATGGCGAGCGCAGCCGCACGGCCGCAGGTTTGATGGGGAGCAGCGATGATAGGCAATTTGCATCGCGGCCCTCAATTTGCAAAGCCTCACACGCCCGCAGACGTTCCGTGCTTGAGCAACGAACTTCCTCATTCGGCCTGGAAGGTGAGTCTCCTTCGTGCTCCGATCACTGGAGCGACAGTGATGGCCAAGCGCGGCTACGCTCAGCTGGAGAACGCCATAACGAGGCCGTCCTGCCGCGCCTTCCTTTTTCTAACTTTTATAAAATCACCGAGACGCTGTGGAATGAACTGCTCAACGGCCGCACAATCCAAAGACGGGGGGTGACATGAAGTTGGCCGCACCGGGCAAAACCGTGCCTACAATCCGATCGCGGCGTCCATGATCACGTACTCATCGCAGCTTTACCGACAGCAAACCTACCATGTTGCGTGATGCACGGCGCTTTCCCTACCCGGCAGCACATGAAGTGTGAAATCAATTCTTTGGATGGATTGCATTCGCATCCTGGATAGTGACAACACGTCTGAGGTCTGTGTCTCAGTCTCCTAGTCGCACCTGATGCCCTGATGACCGAACGCAATCTGTCGCTGGCAATTCTGGTGGGGCGAGCGATAATTTTGGTGATTTGCATGGCGGCGTCTTCCTGCAAGGCTCACATTGGGCGCCGACTCTTCTGGGCTAGCAAACCCACGTGATGGTCACTCGCCAAGCAATGTCGGTTCTGCTCCATCCGGACGCGGGAAAAAATGTTGTTGTCATTCTACGTCTGATCAGAATGGTGCATCATCTCGGAATCGGTGGGCGACTTGCTCCGGAATTCGCATGGTGCACGACCGCGCGTCAGCAAGTTGTTCCGTCTGAGCCGAAGCGCCCCGATCCTAGAGAGCTTGACGGCCAATAAGTCTTCCGCAGAGTGCTTGGCAGTCGCATCGGAGTGCGGACAGATGCTTTGGTCAGGTTGTGGTCAGCTAGGTTGTATATCCTCCTCGGCAAAGCTTGTCGCGGCACGACTCAATCGCGTGCATTTTGCCGATCGGGAGCGATCTGATGTATGGCAGAATCGGTGGCTCCGTTTTGCGGAAGCGGTTGCCGGCCTGGAGCGAGGTGGGTCGTCGTCGGCGGGCGCGACGCCATACTCCCTGCGTTCCAATCCGCCCATTATCAAGATCGTCGACTGAGAATCTTTCATGCGCAAAGTGAAGAGATTCTTGTCCAGTGAAATCATGCACATCGCCAGTAACCCGCACGAGTACTCGGATTTTGTTCGGAGAAAGCCGAGCGGGCTGCAACTGTCGGTGGGTGGAGGCTATTCCAGTACTTACGATGATCCGGATAAGCCCGCGCGATTTTTCAGCTATCAGGTTGGGTCACGAAACTGTAGGGCTTTTAGGAGCCGGAGGCTCGGTCCGGATCAAGGGAGACCATTTTCGCCAACAGTTCGGGCGTAACGATATCACGTCCGTGGTAGACCTACGCGTTACTTATCCGCTCGCCGAGAACGCGGGCGATATCCTGCTGGAGCATGAACTGCGAATGGACGGCGATCATCCGCTGGTCTTATCACGTCCTGGCGTAGGAGGTATGGAACCCCATCTAGCGGAAATGGGTTTTGTTCGTGGGTCGCAATAACTGGGTGCTTGATCCTCAACAGCATCCAAAAGTGTGGACGAAGAACGAGAACGACCAGTGGCACCGAGTAGACAGGCCTACAAAGTATCTTTCCAAAGTCGAGGATAGCGATAGTCAAGAGAGCTGCGAGACGGATTCGTCTGACGATGATCCGTCGTATTACCTGGAGCGCGCTGTTCGAAGATTGCCTGTGGGACAAGACGATTCGAATGATGAGAGCGGGCTGGGACCGACTGGTATTTCGCTATTGCAGGGGCCGGTTCAGAAGTGAACTTGAAGGAAGCGCTCGCGCCGGATCGTGCTCCTCGCGCGTGACATATGCCCGGTTTCGAACGTCAAGTTTGACTTCCTCGGCTACTGCTTCCGGCAGCGACAGGCAAAGAACTCAAAAAACGCCTCGGTGTTTTGCAGTTTTCTGCCTCGGCTCAGCGCTTCGGCGCTGAAGTTTATGCGGGCGGCAATCCGGGATTTGAACTTCCGAAAACGGACCCATGTGTCAATGGCTGACATCGCTCGGCAGCTCAATCCCCTCCTGCGGGGGGATTGTGTATTACGGTCGATTCAGGCCGGCGCCTCTGGGTCAATCCTTCGATACGTCAATCAGACAATCGAGGCTTGGATGGTGCGGAAGTTCAAACGCTTTATGGGGTCGCAAGGCCAAGACCGGCCGCGTTCTCGAACGACTATCTCGCGAACGTCCCGGGTTGTTCGCACAATGGAAGATCGGCATACGCGGCTCGTTCGCCTGATGGGAGCCTAGTGACGCGAGAGTCTCACGCTGGGATCCTTGAGGCCGGCGGTGAGATTCCGCCGGCCTACTCGCCAAAGCCGTCTGCCCGGATGTGTGAGGGCAACGCCAAATGGCCGAGCTACTCGACCACGATCCACGGCGATGTGGGTTTCCTGTGCAACCGGAAAAACGCCCTTCGTCAGCTACTCGTCAGCCAGCCTGTCTATCCAGACAGGCTGCGCATTCTCGACTTGATTGGAGATGGAATATGACGGGCATTGGCCGATCTGGAAGATCGCGCACTGGAGATGCTGGAGCCGGATCGAGCAGTTCACGCTCGCACTCAAGTCTAGCCCCTGGGGAAGGCAGTCAATCGTTCGATTCCGTTGTGGAGCGGATGCGCTCTGGGCCCCAAGATAGAGGGACGCCCTCCGCTAGCACGGCGCGCGGTGCCGACGATGCCCTTGGCGACAGGTCTTCCGGTCCCTCCGTTGGCCCAGATCGAATCCTAGGCGCTGCGGCACGTGCAGCCGCTGCGCCACGTGCAGTCACTGCGCGGCGGCGCGGCTTTACCTCAGTGTCGGAGGGTGGAGACACGGCGCCGGTCGCCAGCCAGCCAACTTCCGGTGTGGCAGTCTCCATTTCCTCGTCAGAGGAAGAAATCAACGCAGCAAGGCGACACATGGACCGCCTGCGTGAGGAACTTGCCGCTTGCGGTAATGCGGGCATGCAAGCCCAGAACTCGGAGGAGGCGCTAGAGCTGGCCGATCGGTTCGTCAAAGTAGGCTCGGCAGTTCTGGAGTACTACGCGAGCCTGCGCCCGGCCGTGGCGCGGAGCATTCTGTCCGACGCTGAGGCCCGTCAATATTGCTATGCCGTTCTCGATGCGGGGCATCAAGGCAAGATTGTGGGCAGAGCGATTATCTCCGACTTGCAAGAGCGCAGAAAGAAATCGGCAGACCTGTTCCAGCGGATCAAATCCAACGCTACCCCCGAACAGTTGAGCCGAGTGGCTTCCGGTATGGTGAAGGACCATGTGCCTGTCATCGAGTGGTGGGGAAAGAAGCTGTTACGCTCGGAACGGATGGTGTCCGTCTGCGAGACCACTGCCAAGTTGCCAAGCACGACGCCCGAGATGCGGAAGCCCATCGAGGCCGCACTACGCCTGCATACCGGCTCGGCACTTTATGATGGGTGCTTGCATCTGGAAGCGCGGATTAAGCTCGCGAAGCTTCTGATTGAGTCTCAGGCGAGCACGTTTGAACCAACCGTGAGGGACGCCCTCATGGATGAGAACGGGCGGGTGCGTCTGCTCGGGACCTATATCCAGGATGCTTTTCCGGCATTCATCTCGACGTACAAAGCCGTTCTGAACGAGGACGGAGAGCCACTCGACGCAGAGCACTGCACCGTTCTGGAAGGAGTCATGGAACGGCATTCGGAATTGGCCTCAGGGGTGGAACGCATCGTTGCCAGGCTAAGGGATGCTGGAACGGATGCCGACCTTCCATTGGAACAGTTGGACCAGATCGTGGAAGGTGCATGGGTCACCGCGCACCAAGTCACGCGACTTTTGGCAGTGCAGCCAAAGAGGCAAGTGGAGCCGCCTGCCCAGACTGCGATATCGGAAAAGACCGACTTAGCGGCTGAGAACCACGCGGCGCGCAGGAAAGGGAAAGGCAAGCGCGCACCGGCCGCAGGCGAGGGGAGTTCAACTGCCAGGCTGCGCGAGCCGCAGCTCGCCAGGCCCGACGCTGCCACGGTTATCGTACTCTCGGATCTGGGTACGAAGAAACTCGCGAGTGCAGAGGAGGCGCGCGCCAGGGCGTCGTCATCGGCGACCGGGCACCTGGACATGTGGGAGGCTCCGCCCTCCAGGAACGCACTGACGGGATTACTCAAGCGATTGGACGAGCTGCTGCAGTTCGATCTGCCGGCTCAGCAAAGCGCCGTCTCGCAAGCGCGCCAGATGAAGCCTGAGGACGCCGACCACGTCGTGGATCTCGTCCTTAAGCGCCTGCAGACGCAGGCCATCGAGATTAAGACCTGTGTAGCCGCGCTGGAGGAGCCCCGCCGACGTGGCCTACTCAAGCCTGCGCAAATGACCGAAGTGCACAACAAAATAGTCCGGCTTAAGGCGATGTTGTCCGAGGTTCAGGGACAGGCAAACTCAGTGAACGCGCAAAAGGCGGCGATCACGATCGATTGCATGAAGACCTATGCGTTTCCGTCGCAGAAGTACCTTGAACAGTTGCGGGCGGCCGAAGAACTTGCGTCTGTGTATTCACCCCAAGCCTTGCAGAAGATCGAGCAAGCGACGCTGTTCGAGATCAAGCTGCAGCCCAAGGCGCTGCGCAGTGGTAGGATGCCAAATCCGATGTGGGTGCACATCCATACCAAGCTGCCGGTACGTGCCTCGCAGTTGGCCACGCTGGGCGTCGCCGACTTCGCCGCTTGCCACGTGAAGTCCAATGAACAGCGCGGCTACAATCGGCAATGGCAGAGCGCTCAAGCCGCCACGGGGCACGAGAACGTCGTGATCCACCGCGGCAAGCTCACGCCTGCGTTCTGTAAGTCGTTGTTGAGCATCGCCCCAGGCTACTCCCTTCCCGAGGCGGAGCACGCGTCGATGCAGTTCGCGCGCCTCAGGATGTAGTTACCTGAGTGTCTCGCGCCAGAGCGTCGCTGTGGTGACACCATCAAGCAGACCGCCACCGAGAGGAAATCCTCGATGAACTCGAAGCCGGCGCGGGCTCCTCGAACAGATCGACAACGGGGTCCGACTGAAATTCGGTCGGGAGCGTGGAGACCCCGACTTCCTTTCGCTTGAAAAACAGCATCGCGGCGCTTGTCGCCGCGCTTGCGATGGCCGGGTCCGAATAGCCTAAGACCCGGCTATGCTTCAGATCGTGAATGAAGCAGTTTTGCGCATTTGTGTTCGAGATCCCATCGCCGATCGCTTCGGTAAGTGTCTGCGGCGCCGTGCTTAGCGCCCCACAACGATTGGGCTTCCCGGCCTGGAGCACCAGAATGCGGTGTAAAGGGCCAAACGCGTGCGGGCCAGCCGCACCGGGCTCTCGTGCTGGGGTGGACGGCCCTTTCCGCTACTCCGGGGGCAAGATGAGGACTCGTCGCTGACCTCAAAGAAAGGAGACGCCCGCGAAAACAATTGTTCGCATCGGTTTGAATACGTGAAGAGTGTAGTGTTTCAGCTGCATGGCGCTGACAGGACGGAGCAGCCGAGGGTTGAGGGCAGAAGGCACGGTCAAGTTAACGAATTGGAGCGGCCGAGCGGGCAGACGAGCGGCATGCCAACCGCCCGGTGTTCTTTCTCGCCGTCATGGTTTCCCACCGGAAGTGATCTGCTATGCCGTTTGGATGTATTTCCCGTTTCCTTAAGCTTGCGCATGGTCGCTGGCGGCGCGCGGCATCGTCGTGACCTATTAAACCGTGCGCCAGTGGGGAACCAAATTCGGCAAAAGCGTTCTCCTTTTGGATCCGCCAGCGCGCTCCGCGCGCGGCGACAAATGGCATCTGAACGAAATCGCTATCTCGACGCGGCCGAACAACATTGGCTCTGCCGCGCTGTCGACCAGAATGGCCTCGTTCTCGAGGTCTTAATCCAGCGCCGAAGAGACTCGCGCGCTGCGCAGCGGCTTGTCAAGAAGCCCTTGAAATTCGGCGGCACGCCGCCGCGCGTCATGATCACGTACAAACCCCGTTCGTACGGCGCTGCAAGGGCGAGATGGGCTTTCACACCGACCGACCATCGCCACCACAAAGCTCTCAACCACCGCGCTGAGAATTCTCACCCGCCGACCCGGCGACGCGAGCGGATCATAAAGCGGCTTAAATCGTCCCGTCAGACTCAGCGGTTTCTGTCAGTTCACGATCCGGTCGCAAACCTTTTCCACGTCCCCTATTCCGGAGCCGTCACTGCCGACTTCCGTCGTGCTTCGCGCGAGCCAGCCTTTGCGATTTCCTGCGAGATCTCCGCGATAGGCGCTATCGCCGATTCTCAAACCCTGAGAAGTGCCTTCTTCGGTTCAGTGCCAGATCGCGCATGGGCTATCTCCAAAAATGGAAGCGGCAAGAGGAGAAGAAGTCCAGCGCGGGAGGATCGTGAAGATGGCTCGCCTCACCCCGCCGAGCAGATCGAGCAGAGCTACGACGACACCATGAAGGCGCTGGCCGACTATCTCACGCGCGAGCGCGACGCGGCAACCACCATTGAAATCCAGATCCTTGATCGGGACAGCCTCCGCGACGCCATCACGGAGGTCCTGGTTGACGCGCGCGTGCATCCAAGACCAAGAGCGGACGTCCCGCAGCGCGAATTATGACCGTTTGGATTTACGATCAGGGCGAGGTTCTGAAGGTCTTCGCGACCGAAGAGGTTGCGCAGGCATGGCTCGATGAGAACGATCCCGAGGGCGTCACCTTTGAGCACGACGTGATAGGCCCGCCAGCGCGAACCTGCACCCGCAGAACAGGCCCGCCAATTGAGGCGGCGTTACTCTCTGTCCATTTCGGAGATTTACGGGCGCCTTAGAGGCTCAGCACCAGCATATACGCGAGGACCGTGGATAGAGCGCCCAATCCAACCATGGTGATTATGAAAACGAGGTCTGGCGCCGTCACGCTGCCCCCCATTTGGTTTCGCAAATCACCTGAATCTTACGCTTTACTCCGGCGGCTGCAAGCCGGGCGACATAAGCCATTCGGTCATGTGAGCGCCAACCTCGTTTTGTCGGGCTCTACGCAGTAAGGCTTCCCGCTGCGGTCCATGCGGGAGCTTCTTGGCTTGCTCGCGTAGGCTTTTCGCTTCTTCGGCAAGTCGTTCTTCCAAGGGCGAAGACTGGCTAAATCGGCGGCGCGCTCCCATGGCCTTCCTCCATGACGTAACCGGCAATTCAAACGCGAAAGTTCCGGGCCGGTTCCTCAAATCAGGCCACCGTGATTTTCAAACTAGGCCTCCGCGCTCGGAAACAGGCCAGTACCCGAGGCAGCATGAGAACATTCCGCAAAACGAGAACAACGGGCTTCCATCAGGTGCGGCGGCGTCCGAGCCCCCGCGGATATGTAGGCCGCAGGTGCTACCTTATGACAGCTCCTGCGGCCGGTGCCGCGACGTTCCGCACGATCCGCGCAGCACGCCAAGTTGCTAGCACACAGGCCCGCTAGCGCGAACCGGCGGGGCTTTTGCTGTCCCGAAACGGGCTCGCGCAGTCGAGATTGAACTTGTTTTGGAGAGCCCTGATCATGTCCTCGACGCTCTCTTGCCGCCAGTGCGTGGAACTAGTTTGATCTGCAAGCCCATGGCGGTGAGCACACTGAGAATTGTTGAAAAATTCGGAAGCCGTTGGTCGCCGAACGCGCGATAGATGCTTGTACGCTGCAGTCCAGTTTTTTTGAGAGTTCTGAAATGTTGAAATGTCTGAGTGCCTGCCCGATGCTCCGCAAATTGTGTGAGGTTCACCCGAAGCGAGTGCCTCGTTGAGCTCAACGGCGAGCTGCGAAGGGACGTTTGGCCTGAAGGTCTTTGTCATTCGAGCCTTCCAAAGAAGATGGCCGGCTCTAAGAGCCGGCCCCTGTTCTTTTATGAAGCTGCTCAGTACCTCGCGATCGTCGGACCGCCGAACTTGTAGTTCAGGCGGACCAAGCCCATGTCAACGTCTTGGCGGATGCGGTCGCTACCTGCGAAGGCTCCAGCCGGCGTGGTGAAGTCGATCGTGCGATCGCCCAGGAAGATGTGGTTGTACTCGATGCCAACCGACCAGTTCGGAGCAAAGCCATACTCGAGGCCCGCGCCAACGGTGCCACCCCAACGGGTTTCACGCGCCGACGACAAGAGCGCGCCAGTCGGAATATCAAACACATCATACTTGTCGCCGACGACCGCGGCGCCGCCCTTGACGTAGAACAAAACATTGTTCCATGCGTAACCGACCTGCCCGGTAATCAGACCAAAAGAGTCGATGCGAGAGCGATTGCGATCAGTGCCAAACGCCAAGCTCGTGTTGTCGCCTCTGAAGTCAGCCCAGTTGCCTTGGCCTTCGAAACCGAACACCCAATTTGCCGACTGCCAGCGATAGCCAATCTGACCACCGACCGTGCCCCCGACAGCATTGTGGCAACCCTCGCCGACCAGAGCGCCTGGGACACCGAAAATGCCGGCTGCATCCACAAAATCCCAGCACTTGTGGCTTGAACCGCCGCCGCCGTTGATGCCGATGTAAAAGCCGCTCCAGTCGTAAACAGCAGCAATCATCGGAGGCGCCTTCGTATATGGCCGCGCGGCCAGATCCGCCGCACTGGCGGGAGCGACCAGCCCCAGAGTTAGTGTTCCGGCTGCAGCCGCTAAAAGCCTTTTCATGCGAGTGTCTCCCCAGAAATACGAGTTCAATGAATCGGATGCGTTTGGCTCCGGGCCCGATTAAGAGTACGTCGTTCGCCTCTACGTTGCTGTAGCCGGCTTGCAACACTCGCGGTCAAAGACGGGCGGGATTCTTCATAGTTATTAGCTAGTTGCGGAAGTAAAATCCCGGTGGCGTGCACATCGGGGGCGGGCGGGCAAAAACGCCCCGCAGCGAATCGGGTTCTTCGTTTCCATGCCCACGACACGCAGTAGCTTGCTCTCCGACCGAGCTACTAGGAATCGATAATCTGCGAGGTACTTAGGATGCCGGTGATCGCGGTATGGCTGACGATCCCCTCGGTAATTTTGTCTCCAATTGGAGACAATCCTCATCCAGTCGAGCGCCCACACGCTTACCCATCCAGACGGACTGCCGATCCGCCTGAAGCTCGCCAGGCACGAAACACCATGTGCCCATTTCGATTTTAAAAATGTGATCCTCAACAGAGCGAGGACGTGGTCGCGTCGGCACCTCCGCCAGTGCAGTCCGCCTCGACGAGGACCTTTATGGCCCGGACATTTCTGCGGCGAGCGATCAGCTGGGCCAGTCGCGCCCGGCTTGGCTTCATCTTCTGCTCGAGGCCGCAGACCTTCTTCGAAAGTTGGCCGGCGAGCGATGCCGGCGAGTCGCTGAAGGCTGTGCTTCGCAGATTAAGCCGCAGGCTCGATAGTTGGTCCGAAAACCGCATTCGAGATGTCTGGCACCGGGACCCCCGAGTGAAGATCCGGGCCGATGAGGTCAGCCAGCTGCGTGCGCTCGCAGAACCCAAACGCAAATCAGAGACTGTCCATGATTCTGAAGAGCTTCGAGCTACTACGCGGCGGCCTGCGTCGCCGCTCGGTGAGGTTTTTGAGGGCGGAAAGTGTATACTTTCAACTTGTCTGCCGTCGCCATCGGTCTTACGGACGACGTCGAACGAAGCCGCTAAGATCGTGAGCGGTAATCCAACGTCAACCGTTATGGCTGCACGATGCGCCATCGCGGATGGGTGACGAGTACCGCGGATACGCACTGGCAAACGAGAACCCGTCAGCCCTATGTGGCTGGCGGGATTTTCTTTAGGCGCGCAGCCGAAGTCCTGCTGCTCGGCAGAGTGATCGCTCACCGCCTGAGAAGCACTAAAGGCAGAGAGAAACAGTGCAGGAACGTCGCAGACAAGAGCGCATCGAGACAAACGAGGTCGCCTACACCGGTTGGGTGGCGAGAACATCGGACGGTCGCACGATGAGCAGCCGAGCCGCTCCGTGGCCGTCGCGCCATCATTGCTCGCTTCGTGCCCATGCTGTGCCCCAGCTTTTTTGGGGCACATACTCGGAGAACCGCGTCGCTAAGTGCCTGATTCCAAGGGATTAATGGTGGGCGCACAAGGGATCGAACCTTGGACCTCTCCCGTGTGAAGGGAACGCTCTCCCGCTGAGCTATGCGCCCGGGACCATCATGCAGGCGGCCGGACTTGCGGCCGGCCGGCACATTGGAGCCCGCGATTTAGAAGTGCGGGCCGAAGGTGTCAAGTTTCCAGGCGCCGTAGGGCCGGAAAACCTATCGCAAGCCATGCCATTCGCTGGTAGGCCGGGTTTCGGCCCGGTTAGGCGCCCTGCTGGCGGGCGCGGGAGGCGTGGGCCTGGAGGGCGCGGATGCGCTCGGCGAGCGTTCCACCGCCCTCGGGCAGGGTGGCCGTGGCCGCGCCGTTGGTGGCAGCATCGTTGGCCGGGCGCGGCGCCGGCTTGGCGGCCTGGCTGGCGTCGGCCGCGAGCAGCGCCTCGATCGGCGAGTTCGGGCCTTCGAGCTGCATCGCCAGCTTGGCGACCTCGGCGGCGATGTCGTTGATGCGCTCGCGCAGCAGCGCGTTCTCCATCCGCTCGGTCGCCCAGGAGCTTTCCGCCTGCTGCTGGATCGCGTTGATGTCGCGCTGGAGTCTGGCGCGCTCGTCACGCGCGCTGCGGAGCTGCTCCTCCAGCGCGGTCTTTTCCGCGCGCAGCGCTTCGAACGGGGCCGACGACTTGCCGCCGCTCAAGGCGGCGATCTCGACGCGCAGCTCCTTGATGATGCGCTCATTGCTCTCGTTGGCCTGGCGCAGCTGGTTGTTCTCATAGTCGCGCTCGGCGAGCAGCTTGCCTTGGGTGGCAAGGCGCCCCTCGAGGTCGGCGACGCGGCTCGACAGCATCTCGGCCTCCGTGACCTGCACGATGAGCTGGCGATCGAGCTCGGTGACACGCTGGCTCAGATTCTCGACGCGGCCCCGGGCATCCGCGAGTTCGCGCGAGGCGGTCTCGGATTCGGTCCGCTCTTGCGCGAGGCGCGCTTGCGTCGCGGCAAACTCCTTTTCGGCATCGCCGACGCGGTTCTTCAATTCCTCGATCTGCGCGCGCACGGCGACCAGCTCGACCTGGCGGCTCTCCGCCATCATCGAGCGGTCCGACAGTTCAGAGTTGATCTTTGCAAGCTCGGCCTGCTTGTCGGCCAGCGCAATCCCGGCGGCGCGCAGCGCCTCGGTCTTGGCGTTGAACTCCTCCTCAGTGGCGCGAAGCTGCTCCTTCACCGCCTTCTCGCGCGCCTCCAGTGCGAAGATCGTGGCGTTCTTCTCCCCTAACTCGATCTTCATGCGGTTGATGGCATCGCTCTTCTTGCCGAGTTCGGCGAGCTGGCTCGTGGTCTTGTTCTTGAGCTGCTCGACGCTCATCTCGAGCCGCCGCGCCGACATGGCGAATTCGGCGCGGAGCTGGTCCTTGTCGGCCTGGATCTCGGCCATCGAGAGCGGGGTGGCGGCCTCGAGCCGGCGCGTGGTCAGGCGCACCGCGCGGTTGTGCACCAGCGGCACGATGGCAAGCCCGCACAGCATCGAGAGCAGGAAACCGATCGCCAGGTACATGATCGGTTCGACCATGGGCCAGAACTCCCAGAGCTAAGGAAAAATTTACCAACGACAATGGCATGGGGCGCCGGCAAAAAGCCAGCCCCGCTCTGTCGTTAACCTTGATCCGTACCCAGTTGGGAGAAGAGACCTAGAACGGGTTCCAGGTCGCATTCGGCGTGAATTTGAGATAGCCGATATTGGCTCCGAGCCGCAGGCCGAGGCCGGACCGGATCGGCACCAGCACGATGTTGTTGGCGGTGAGCGCCGTCATGCCGAAGCCGCCGATGATATAGGCCGAGCCGTCGAGGCCGGCGAAGCGCTGGTAGATCGCGTTGGTGGCGGGCAGGTTATAGACCAGCGTCATGGTGCGGGCGCCGTCGCCGCCCCAATCGAAGCCGAGCGAGGGGCCCTGCCAATAGACGCGCAGATCGCCGGCGTTCTTGGTGTAGAGCGTGCCTTCGCCGTAGCGCAGGCCGGCGACGAAAGCGCCGGAACCTTCCTCACCCAGAATGTAGCCGTTCGGCAGACCCCATTGGCTGACCGCTTTCTCGATGATCGAGGCGAGCCCGCGCGAGACGTTGCCGAAGAAACGGTGGCCCGCGGTCACGAGCTCGTCCGGCCCATAGGTGTTGGGCGTCGGGGCGCGCTGCGGCGGCGGCAGGTTGGGCGGGGGCGCCTGCTGGGCGGAGGCCGGCACGATCCAGCCGATCATCGCGGCGAGCGCGAGCGCAGCAAGGCGTGATGCGAAAGTCATAAAAGAACCCCTGGTACCGAAACCGATCGCTTCCTTAACCTGACGCCAACAGGCACGGCTCTAGGTTGCGCCGGATGTCCCCTCGACTCGGATGTTATCCGCAGCAACTATGACGGCACAACGGCAGGAAGATAGCCCTTTGCGCCCCGGAATTGCCTTGATCGGCCGCCGCGTTTGCCTCGTCTGCCTGCTGGCGGGCATTTGGATCATCTGCCCGAGGTTGCCTGCAGAGGCAGCCACCACCGAGCGGATCGTCGTCAACCGCTTCAGCGGCGTCGCCATCGAGGGCTTCGATCCCGTCGCCTATTTCGTCGATGGCGCGGCCGTACGAGGGACGGCGCAGTTCGAGGCGAACCTCTGGGGCGCGGTCTGGCGCTTCCGGAACGAGGGCAACCGAGCCTCCTTCCTGTCCCATCCCGAGATCTACGGGCCACAATTCGGCGGCTATGATCCGGCCGATATCGCCCGCGGCGTCGTCGTCGCCGGCAATCCCCGCTTCTTCGCGATCGTGGCGCAGCGGCTCTATCTGTTCAGCCGGGAAGCCAATCGCGACGCCTTCGTCACCAACCCGGAGCGCTTTCTCTATGAGGTCGGCAAGCGCTGGCCCGCCCTCCAGGATAAGCTTGGCCAGTAACAGGCGGTCAGTAGCGATCTACCGCCTGCGGGTCGCCCCAGGCAATGAACTCCGGGATGATGAAGCCGCTGTCGCTGCGCTGGCCGAAGCGGAGCTCGCCTCCCTTGCCGTCGGTCACCCTGCCGCCGGCCGCGGTTACCACCGCCGCGCCGGCCCCGACGTCCCATTCCGAGGTCGGTCCGAAGCGGGGATAGATGTCGGCGCTGCCTTCCGCGATCCGGCCGAATTTCACGGCCGAGCCGACCGTCCTTCGGACGGCATTGGGTCTGGCATCGATGAACGCCTCGCTCCTCAGATCGCCGTGCGAGCGGCTCACCGCCGCGATCCAGGGCGCGCCCTGCGCCGGAAACTTGCGGGTGTGAATTGGCTCGGCCGCGCCGATGGTCGTGCCGTCGAAGCTCACGCGCTCGGCGCCGCGGCCGATGACGCCGCGCCAGAGCAGGCCGAGCGCGGGCGCGGAGACGATGCCGAGCAGCGGCACGCCTTCAGTCACCAGGGCGAGGTTGACGGTGAATTCGTCGCGGCCGGCAACGAATTCCTTGGTGCCGTCGAGCGGATCGATCAGGAAGAAGCTGCCCTGAAACGGCGGCGAGGCGAACTGGGTCCGTTCTTCCGACAGGGTCGGCACGTCGGCCGCAAGCTGCGCCAGTCCCTCCGCAATGATGCGGTCGGCGGCAAGGTCGGCCTCGGTGACTGGCGAGCCGTCCTGCTTGCCCTCGACCCGCATCGCCGCACGGTTGACGGCGAGGATCGCTTCGCCCGCCTTCACCATCAGTGCGGTGAGCGGCTCCATCAGGCCGGTTGCGGCCGCGCCGTCGATGATCCGCTTCACCTGGATGCCTCATTCATCGGCAATTTCGTCCTCCTCGACTGATTCGCCCCGATTGATTCGGTTGGGGCTTTATGGCCACCTCTCATCGATCGCAAGCTAGCTGCCGCGGCCATGCGAATGTTAGAACCCGCAGCATCCGTCAAGCATGCGTGATTCGCGGCTCCAACGCCGTGCATTCCAGGAACCCTCCAGGACCCCATTATATGTCTGACGCCTCGTCGCCCGCGACCGCTACTGCTCCAGATATGCTCGAACTCGCAGCGCTGTTGTGCTCGCGGGTCTGCCACGATCTCATCAGCCCCGTCGGCGCCATCGTCAACGGGCTCGAAGTGCTCGACGACGATCCGAAGCCCGAGGACCGCGAGTTCGCGCTCGACCTCATTCGCAAGAGCGCCAAGACGGCCTCGGCCCGGCTCCAGTTCTGCCGCCTTGCCTTCGGCGCCGCCGGCTCCTCCGGCGCACAGATCGATCTCGGTGATGCCCAGACCATGGCGCGCGGCCACATCGAGGACGGCAAGTGCTCGATCACCTGGAATCTGCCGCGGCTGCTGCTGCCGAAGAATCGCGTCAAGCTGCTGCTCAATATGCTGGTAGTTGCCCAGCACACGATCCCGCGCGGCGGCATGCTGACGATCGATCCGATCGGCGAGGGCGAGACGATGAGCTTCCGCATCACCGCGACGGGACATAATGCGCGCCTGCCGCAGAACATCTCCGAGCTCCTGAGCGGCGAGCGCGGGCCTGCCGCGGATGCGCATGCGATCCAGCCTTATTATACGCGGCTGTTGGCGCAGGCCTGCGGGCTCACCGTGAAGCTCGCGCCGGAAGGCGAAGCCATCACCGTTACCGCTTCGTAAACGCGCCTTTTCGCGCTCGGAATATTAATCCAAACTTGACGAGGCGCTTCGGCTTGTCCGGAGCGCCTTATCTCTTTGTTGGTTCCGTTCTTTTGCACATACTCAACCAATATTAAACGCTTTGCGGTGAAGCTGGCCCCATTCCGAAATGGCGCATCACGCCTCGTGCGCGCCCTTCCTGTATGAAGGCCTGTTTTTCATGGATGATCTGTTGCGGGAGTTTTTGACGGAGACCAGCGAGAGCCTGGACACCGTCGACAATCAATTGGTGAAGTTCGAGCAGGAGCCGAACAACG
>NZ_JADPKG010000105.1:0-48805 GCF_023073875.1 Bradyrhizobium sp. 154 | reverse complement strand
CCTGACACCACCATCTCCTTGCGCCTCAAGCTCAAGCGCGCCGGGTGGAACGATGCCTTTCTTTTTGAGCTCCTCGGCCACATGCGATAGCCCTGCCCTGGAGGGGGAGGGTCGCTACGCATGTAGCGAAGCGGAATGCGTAGCGGGGTGGGGTGACAGTCTCTCCGCCGCGAACACTGCCCGAGTGGAGAGATCACCCCACCCCGCTCGCGCTACGCGCGATAGCCCTGCCCTCCAGGGGAGGGTAAGAGAGGTCGCGCCACCTTTTTTCGAAACGATGGAGGAAGAAGAGAACGCTCAGCTCGCCGCTTCCAGCCGCATTTCCGTCAGCAGCCGCATCGCGGCATCGGCATCCATCGGCTCCCCGAAGGCAAAGCCCTGCGCGTATTCGCAGCCCATCTGGTAGAGCTCGACCGCGTCGGAATCGGTCTCGGCGCCTTCGGCCACCACGTCCATGCCGAGGTCATGCGCGAGCGCGATGATCGATTTCAGGATCACCGGGCGCGTGCCGCGGTTGGTGGTGCGCACGAAGGACTGGTCGATCTTGATGGTGTCGAACGGGAAGCGCTGGAGATAGGCCAGCGAGGAATGGCCGGTGCCGAAATCGTCGAGCGACAGCCCGGTGCCGAGCTCGCGGATGCGCGTCAGCATCTGCGCCGCATGCTCCGGATTCTCCATCACCAGCGATTCCGTCAATTCCAGCTTCAGCGTGCCGCGCGCGACCGAGGAGCGCGACAGCACGGTACGGATGTCGTGGATCAGATCGTGGCGCAGCAGCTGCCGCGACGACACGTTGACGGAGGCGAAGATCGGCTCGCGCGAGCGCATCGCGCGCTGCCACACCGCGAGCTGCTTTGCGGTCTGGTCGAGCACGAACATGCCGAGGTCGACGATCAGCCCGGTCTCTTCCGCGATGGTGATGAATTCCGAAGGCGCCATGCGCCCGAGCTTCGGGTGGTCCCAGCGCGCCAACGCCTCGAAGCCGGCGATCGAACGATCCTCCAGCCGCACGATCGGCTGGTACAGGATCGTGATCTCCTGCCGCTCGATGGCGCGGCGCAATTCGCTCTCCAGCGTCAGCCGGTCGGTCTTCCGCGCACGCATTGCCGGCTTGTAGACGTCGATGCGGTCGCCGCCGATGCGCTTGGAGTGATACATCGCGAGCTCGGCGTCCTTGATGATCTCGTCCGTCAATTGGGTCTGCGGATCAGACAAAGCGAGGCCGATCGAGGCCGTGAGGAAGATCTCGCGATCGTTGAAGGCGATCGGGGCGCGGATGGTCTTGCGGATGGTCTCGGCGAAGGCGGTGATGCGGGCGGGGTCCTGCTCCGAGAGCAGGATCAGGCCGAACTGGTCGCCGGCCATCCGTGCCAGCGTGTCTTGCGGCTTCAGGATGCGGGTGAGGCGGCGGGCGAGCGTCAGCAGGATGGAATCGCCGACCGCGATGCCGACGGAATCGTTGACCTGCTTGAAGCGGTCGAGGTCGATCACCATCAGCGTCGGTCGCAGCGTCGGCATGGTCTTGGCGAAATGCGCCACCGCACCCAGCCGGTCCATGAACAGTTTTCGGTTGGGCAGGCCGGTGAGGTTGTCATGCACGGAATCGTGCAGCAGGCGCTCTTCGGCGTTGCGCAGCTCGGTGACGTCGGTGAGCGTGCCGACCACGCGCGAGACCTCGCCGTCGGAGCCGACCACCGGGCGCGCCTTCAGCGCGAACCACATGAAGTGGCCGTCCGGCGTACGCAGGCGGAAATCCTGCACCAGGCGGCCGCGGCGCTGGTCGAGCACGCTGTCCAGCGCGGCGCGGAAGCGATCCTGATCGAGCGGGTGCAGCACTTCGAGCCACGAGGCAGCGGGGCCTTCCAGCGTGCCGCGCTTGAGGCCGAGCAGGGCCTCGGTCTCGGGACTGGTGAAGACCTTGTCGGCGGAGACGTCCCAGTCCCAGATCAGATCGCCGGAGCCGGCCAGCGCCAGCGCCCTCCGTTCGATGTCGGAGACGACACCGGTCGAGGCGCCGCCGCCGGCGAAGGCGTGCTGCATCACCGTGAAGCCGATCAGCATCACGATCAGCACGAGGCCGCCGAGCAGGGCCGGGCCGACGATGTCGTTGGTAACGGAGCCGGCGACCGTCATACCGGCCGCCACGACCCAGACCACCAGGAGGAACCAGGTCGGGATCAGCAGCACCGCGCGGTCGAAGCCGTGGGTGGAGAGATAGACGATCAGCGCGAAGCCGGCGAAGGCGATCAGCACCAGCGAGATACGCGCGATGCCGGAGGCGACCGCCGGATCGAATAACGCAAGCGCCACCAGCGATCCCAGGAAGGCGAGCCAGCCCACCGTGATGTGCGAATAGCGCACATGCCAGCGACTGAGGTTGAGATAGGCAAACAGGAACACCAGCAGCGTCGCCGCCAGGATCGCTTCGCCCGCTGCGCGCCAGATGCGCTCGGCGTTGTTCGACATGTCGAGCACCTTGCCCCAGAAGCCGAAATCGACGCCGATATAGACCAGCACCGCCCATGCTAGCGCCGCGGCGGCCGGGAACATGATGCTGCCCTTCACCACGAACAGAATGGTCAGCACTAAGGCGAGCAAGCCGGAGATGCCGATCACGATGCCCTGGTAGAGCGTGAACGAGTTGACCTTGTCCTTGTAAGCTTCCGGCTCCCACAGATAGAGCTGCGGCAGCTTGTCGGTGCGCAGCTCGGCAACGAAGGTGATGACGGCGCCGGGGTCGAGCGTGATGCGGAAGACATCGGCGGTCGGACTTTCCTGCCGCTCGGGCCGGTCACCGGTCGAAGGCGTGATGGTGGCGATGCGCGACAGACCGAGGTCGGGCCAGAGCAGCCCTGACGAGACGATGCGGTAATGCGGAGCGACGATCAGGCGGTCGAGCTGGTCGTCGGTGTTGTTGGCGAGGGCGAACACCACCCAGTTCTGGCCGCCTTCGCGGGCGCGCACCTCGATGCGGCGGACGATGCCGTCGGTGCCGGGCGCGGTCGAAACCTGGATGCGATCAGCATCGCTGCGCTGATGCTCGAGCACACCGGTGAGATCGATCGCGGGCGCGTCACTGCGAACGCTGACAGCGTCGAGCGCGCGTGCAGGGGACGCGGCAACGAGCATCATGAGGCCCAGCGCGATGGGCGCGAGGCACCTGATCAGACGCAAGGTCAGTTCTCCGCGTTCGACGCAAACTTCGAGTGCAAGGCGATTTCAGACCGGACAGAATTGGTTCGGTGCGTCGCGATAGATGCCACGAAAGCGAGGAAAATCAAAGGGTTTCCGCCTTGCCCTGTGGGCCGGCGGCCTACACCTCCAACACAATTTTGCCAATATGTGCGCTCGTCTCCATGCGCCGGTGCGCATCGGCTGCCTTTTCCAGCGGGAAAGTGCTGTCCATCAGCGGCTTGATGCGCCCTTCACGCAAAAGCGGCATCACTTTCGCCTCGATCGCGGCCACCATCGCCGCCTTGTCCGCATTACTACGGGGGCGCAGCGTCGAGCCGGTATGGGTGAGGCGCTTCACCATCACCTTGGCAACGTTGACGTTGACCTTGGGGCCGTTGAGGGTCGCGATCTGGACGATGCGGCCGTCAACTGCGGCGGCGTCATAGTTGCGATCGACATAATCGCCGGCGACCATGTCGAGGATCAGGTTGACGCCGGCCTTGTTGGTCTCTTCCTTGATCACGGCGACGAAGTCTTCAGTTTTGTAATTGATGGCGCGGTCGGCACCCAGCTTGAGGCAGGCATCGATCTTGTCCTGCGACCCCACGGTGACGAACACTTTTGCGCCGAACGCTTTGGCGAGCTGGATCGCCATGGTGCCGATGCCGGAGGAGCCGCCATGGATCAGCAGCGTCTCGCCGGCCTTGAGGCCGCCGCGTTCGAACACGTTGTGCCAGACCGTCATCAGAGTTTCCGGCAGTGCGCCGGCTTCCTTGATCGACAGCGACGGCGGCACGCTCATGGCATGGGCGTCCTGCGCGATGCAGTACTGCGCATAACCACCGCCGGCGACGAGCGACATCACCTTGTCACCAACCTTGTGCCGCTTGGCATTGCTGCCGACCGCCACCACTTCGCCCGCGATCTCCAGGCCCGGCAAGTCGCTGGCGCCGGGCGGCGGCGGATAGGCGCCGGAGCGCTGCGCGACGTCGGGCCGGTTGACGCCGGCGGCCTCGACCTTGACCAGGATCTCGTCAGGACCGGGCTGCGGCACGGCCCGTTGTTCCGGCACCAGCACCTCCGGTCCGCCGGGCTGGGAGATAGCGACCACGGTCATTTGCGCGGGCAGCTTGTCCATGATGTGTCCTTGAGCAAAGGTGCGGAAATGGGAACGAGGCCATTGCTTAGCCAGCGCGCTCCAAGCTGGCAACCGCCTCAGCCGCGAACGCAGGAGGAACGACGATGCCGATGGAAGACGACGACCGGCCGCGCAAGAAGATCAGCCATGAAATCGGACAGGATCTCTCACTCTTGTCGGTCGAGGAACTAACCGAGCGCGTCATCCTGCTCAAGACCGAGATCGCAAGGCTGGAAGAAGCCGCCACCAAGAAGCGCGCCTCGCGCGATGCGGCGAACAGTGTTTTCAAGTCGTAATCTCTTCATCTCTTCGCCGTCATTCCGGGGCGGCGCGTCAGCGCCGAGCCCGGAATCCATAACCCCAGGAAATCGAAGCGGGCACTCTGATAGAGGCGGGCCGCTCCATCCGTCCGCGCTTATGGATTCTCAGATGCGCAATTGCGCATCATAGCTCGCGACTTCGTCGCGTCCGGAATGACGGGTGAGGGCGTTCGTGCGGCACAGCGTCCGGGGCACGAGACCCCACTCAGCCATTGGCCGACATGGCTAACGAACTCTCAAAAAATTAGCTCGTTTACTTCAGATTAAGCTTTCGGGTTTATGACTGGAACTGTCCTCGTTTGGACACCGAGTGGCTCCTGTCCACTCTGTTTGACGCCTCCCTGTTATCAACTTTCAAAGCCGCCGGTCTCCGGCGGCTCTTTTTTTGCCTCCACTCCGCCTTTTTGCGTCTCGTTACGGTTGAATCCCTGGGAAAGACCCGCGGAAACCATATCCGCGCTTGTGGCTGGACTCGGCGTCCTGCCCGGGCAATGATTTGTTCATCATAAGCCGGCGCCAAGCCGGACAGTCAGACAGTTGCGTAAGGGGCGTTAACCATGGAACGTTTGCAAGCCGACGGCGCTCTCGTTCAACTCAGCGAGCGGTTCACCAATTCTGCGGCGTTCGGCGTCCTGTTCCGCGAGGGCATGGACCTCGTCGAGGAAACCGCCGCCTATCTCGACGGCGCCGGGCGCACGGAGGCCAAGGCGCTCGACCGTGCCGTTAGCCTGACTTATGCAACCGAGAGCATGCGTCTCACGACCCGCCTGATGCAGCTCGCCTCGTGGCTGCTGCTGCACCGCGCGGTGAAAGAAGGCGAGATGACGCTGAGCCAGGCCAATCGCGAGAAGACCAAGGTGAAGCTGACCGCCGCCGATCCGGGCCCCGCCGACACCATCGAGAAGCTGCCCGCGCAGCTCCAGGACCTGATCCACCGCTCGATGAGCCTTCAGACCCGCGTGCGCCGCCTCGACACCACCATCCACACCCCGCCCGCCGACCACGTCGCGATCGGCAACCCGCTGGTGCCGCACCTCAACGCGCTGAAGGCTGCGTTCGAGCGGTAGGGGTCTCAGCGTCATTCCGGGGCGATGCGTGAGCATCGTGCCCGGAATCTCGAAATTCCAGGTTCGGCTCTCCGAGCCGCCCCGGAACGACAGCGTGATAGAAAACAAAAACGCCCCCGGTCTCCCAGGGGCGTTTTTCGTCTCCAGCCTGCAGCCGGATCAATCCTTTTTGAGAAAGCCCGAAAACTTCTTCTGGAAGCGCGAGACGCGGCCGCCGCGGTCCATGAGCTGGGCGTTGCCGCCGGTCCAGGCCGGGTGCGATTTCGGGTCGATGTCGAGGTTCAGCGTGTCGCCTTCCTTGCCCCAGGTCGAGCGGGTCAGGTACTCGGTTCCGTCGGTCATAACGACCTTAATCGTATGATAGTTCGGGTGAATTTCGGCTTTCATGGCAATTCCTCGGCGCCCCGGCGCCTTCTTGGGTGGCTAGCGAATGACGGATTTGGCCGGCTCTATACCTCACCACCCCCTGCAAAACAAGCCATCGCGGGCGGTGAACCGGGCTTCCCCTAAGGGACATCCCGGATTTGCCAGTACCCTTGCTCCGGCCTATTGGGAGCAAACGAATGCAATGGGTCGGATCTCATGAGCGCAGTGGAACGGCTTGATGACCAATATGTCGATCAGCCTGAAATGAATTCCCAGGTGAATTCCCAAGTGAATTCCCAACTGAATTCCGCCGACACCTCATCGATCGAGGCCGATCTGATCGAGCAGCCCGCCAAGGGCCGCGCCAAGCTGCGGCCGCTGCTCGCGCTCGCGCCCTATATCAGCCGCTATCGCGGCCGCGCGGCACTGGCCTTCCTCGCGCTGACTGTCGCCGCACTGACCATGCTGCTGGTGCCGGTCGCGGTGCGCCGGATGATCGATTTCGGCCTGACGCCCGAGGGCATCGAGCTGATCAACAGCTACTTCTCGGTGATGCTTGCGGTGGTTGCCGTGCTCGCGCTGGCGAGCGCGGCGCGCTACTACCTCGTGATGACGATCGGCGAGCGCATCGTCGCCGACCTCAGGCGCGACGTGTTCGGGCATCTGCTGTCGCTTTCGCCGACCTTCTTCGACTCCGCGCGCAGCGGCGAGCTGATCTCGCGGCTCACCGCCGACACCACCCAGATCAAATCCGCCGTCGGCGCCTCGGTGTCGATCGCGCTGCGCAATCTGATGATGTTTCTCGGCGCCGCCGCGATGATGGTGATCACCAGCCCGAAATTGTCAGGCTTCGTGCTGTTGGCCATACCTTTGATCGTGCTGCCGCTGGTGGCTTTCGGGCGCTGGGTACGGCGGCTGTCGCGCAATGCGCAGGACACGCTCGCCGATGCCTCCGCCTATGCCGGCGAGCTGATCGGGGCGATCCGCACCGTGCAGGCCTATACCAGCGAGCAGTTCGCCGAGAAGCGCTTCGGCGGCAATGTCGAGCAGGCTTATGAGGCGGCGCGCACCTCGACCCAGGCCCGCGCCGTGCTCACCGCCATCATCATTTTCATCGTGTTCGCAAGCGTTGTCGCGATCCTCTGGATCGGCTCGCATGACGTGCTCACCGGTGCGATCACGCCCGGTCGGCTCGGCCAGTTCGTGCTCTATGCCGTGTTCGCCGCGGCGGGACTCGGCCAGCTCAGCGAGGTTTGGGGCGAAGTGTCGGCGGCATCCGGTGCTGCCGAGCGCCTGTTCGAGATCTTGCATGTAAGACCCGAGATCACCGCGCCCGCCGCGCCTCGCGCCTTGCCAATGCCGGCGCGCGGCGAGGTCGGCTTCGATCGGGTCAGCTTCGCCTATCCTGCGCGGCGCGACGTTAACGTGCTCGATGCGGTGTCGTTCACCGTGCATCCGGGCGAGAAGGTCGCGATCGTCGGTCCGTCCGGCGCCGGCAAGAGCACGATCTTTCATCTGCTGCTGCGCTTCTACGATCCGCGCAGCGGCGCGATCTCGCTCGACGGCGTGCCGGTCAGATCCGCCGACCCGCGCGATGTTCGCGCCCGCATCGCGCTGGTGCCGCAAGACTCGGTGGTGTTTGCGGCAAGCGCTCGCGAGAACATCCGCTTCGGCCGGCCGGATGCGACCGATGCCGAGGTCGAGCGCGCCGCCGAGCTCGCGCATGCCGCCGAGTTCATCCGCCGGCTGCCCGAAGGCTTCGAGACGGCGCTCGGCGAGCGCGGCGTGACGCTCTCCGGCGGCCAGCGCCAGCGCATCGCCATCGCGCGCGCCATCCTGCGCGATGCGCCGCTGCTGCTGCTGGATGAAGCCACCTCCGCGCTCGATGCTGAAAGCGAAACGCTGGTGCAGACCGCGCTGGAAGAGCTGATGCGCCACCGCACCACGCTGGTGATCGCCCATCGCCTCGCCACCGTCTTGTCCTGCGACCGCATCCTGGTGATGGACCAGGGCAGGATCGTCGAGCAGGGCACGCATGCCGAACTCGTGGCAGCGAACGGGCTTTACGCGAGGCTGGCGCGGTTGCAGTTCGAGGGGGCGTGAGAGCCTGAGCGATCGACGTGAGGCGCAGCGATCGCTGCCCCCACCCACAGTGTCATCGCCCGCGAAAGCGGGCGATCCAGTACGCCGCGGCGTCTCGGTTCAAGTGCTGTCTCTGGAATACTGGATCACACGCCTGCGCGGGTAATGACAGCGGTGAAGGAGCCGTCTTTACCGGCACTTCGGCGAGAGCGCCGGCACGTTCGGCCACGGCCAGTTCTTCCAGCTGCCGTCATTATCGACGCAGGCCGATGGCGCAGGGCTGCTCGCCGGAGAACTCGTTGTGTTGACCTGCGTCGCAAAGCGCTGGTCGACATAGGCCGTCGACACATATCCGGCGACGATGACGGCCAGAAAAACCGAGCAACCCTTGGCCAGATCGCGCAGCTTCATCGATCGTCTTCATCCGCTTGTCATCGCTGCTCTGACTACAACGACTAACGAACGTCGCGGGATCCCGGCGTGACGGGCCTCACGCCCGCCACGCCATCTTCAGCACCGGCCGCCCCGAGGTCGGGTTCACATCGTCGCCGGCATGGGCAAAGCCGTTGCGCTCGTAGAAGCGGATGGCGCGGGCGTTGTCCTTGTTGACGAGCAGCGTAACGCCTGAGGGCGACAGCCGCTTGGCTTCTTCCACCAGCAGCCTGGCTGCATCCGAGCCCCAGTGCGCGGGATCGACCACGAGCTGGTCGAGATAGCCGTCATCGTCGATGGTGACGAAGCCGCTGAGCGCGCCATCCTGCTCGGCGACGACGATAGAGGCTTTCGGCACCAGGTCCTTGCGCCAGCGCTCCCGCCACCAGTCCAGCCGCGCCGCGAAATCGATCTGCGGATAGGCCTGCTGCCAGGTGCGATGCCAGAGGTCGATCGTGGCCGCCTCGTCCTCGGGTCGGTAGGGGCGGAGGCGGAGGGCGCTCACTACCGCTCCGTCAGCTTCAACTCGATGCGGCGGTTGCGCTTATAGGCCTCCTCGGTGTTGCCGGGATCGAGCGGCTGGAATTCGCCGAAGCCGGCGGCGACGAGGCGCTGGGCCGGCACGCCGAGCGAGACCAGGTACTGCACCACCGAAATGGAGCGGGCGGCCGACAGTTCCCAGTTCGACTTGAAGTTCGGGCCATTGACCGGACGCACATCGGTGTGGCCGTCGACGCGCAGCACCCACGGGATCTCGCTCGGGATCTTCTTGTCGAGCTCGATCAGCGCTGCCGCCAAGGTGTCGAGCTCGGCGCGGCCTTCGGGCAGCAAGGTCGCCTGTCCGGTATCGAAGAACACTTCGGACTGGAACACGAAGCGGTCGCCGACGATCCGGATGTCGGGGCGGTTGCCGAGGATGGCGCGCAGGCGCCCGAAGAATTCCGAGCGGTAGCGCGACAATTCCTGCACGCGCTGCGCCAAAGCAACATTCAAGCGAGAACCGAGGTCAGCGATCCGGTTCTGCGATTCCTTGTCGCGCTTCTCGGAGGCATCCAGCGCCTCTTCAAGTGCCGCCAATTGCCGCCTGAGCGCGCTGATCTGCTGGTTCAGCACCTCGATCTGCGCCAGCGCCCGCGCCGAGACCGCTTTCTCGGAGTCCAGTGCCTTGCCGAGCTCGGCGGTCTTGCCTTGCGCGTCGTTGCCGGCATTGGCGAGCCCCTCATAGAGGCCCTTGATGCGGTCGCGCTCGGATTCGGCCGAGGCAAGTCCCGCCTTCAGTTGCGAGACCTGGTCGTCGAGCGTGAGCTTGCCGAGCTTCTCCAGCGACAGGAGCTCGTTGAGCTGCGCGATCTTGGCGTTGAGCTGCTCCAGCGCCTTGTCCTTGCCGGTGACCTCCTGCGACAGGAAGAACTGCACAACCAGGAAGACCGACAGCAGGAACACGATCGACAGCACCAGGGTCGACAAGGCGTCGACGAATCCGGGCCAGTAGTTGAAGGTGCCTTCGCTGCGGCGGGCGCGGGCAAGAGCCATGATCGCCTTTCCGTATTAGCTGCTCAACTCTTCTCGGGCTGGCGGGCGAGGCGCTCGAGCAGGCGCCGGATCTCGCGGTTCTGCTCGCCCTGGCCGTCGGCCCATTCGCGGATCATCTGCTGCTCGGTGCGCATGTGCGAGACCAGCGCCTGGATCGCTTCGGCAAGGCTCGCCATCGCCGCGGTAGTGCCGCGGCTGGCGCTGCCTTCCTCGAACACGGAGCGCAGCCGCTCGACCGCGGCCTGGAGCTCGCCGCTGGCGACGCCACCGCCGCCGGAAGCGACCGCCACTTCGCCATTGCCATATTCGCGCACGGTGCTGGCGAGCCAGTCTTCCAGGTCGGTGTAGAAGCGGTTCTGCGCCTGGCTCGATTGCAGGTCGAGGAAGCCGAGGATCAGCGAGCCGGCGAGGCCAAACAGCGAACTGGAGAACGAGATGCCCATGCCGCCGAGCGGGGCGGCGAGGCCTTCCTTCAAGGTGTCGAACAGCGCGCCGGCATCGCCACCGACCTTGAGGCCGTCGATCACCTTGCCGACCGAGCCGACCGTCTCGATCAGGCCCCAGAAGGTGCCGAGCAGGCCGAGAAAGACGAGCAGGCCGGTCATGTAGCGGGAGATGTCCCGGGCTTCGTCCAGGCGGGTCGCGATCGAATCGAGCAGATGCCGCATCGTGGTCTGGGTGATCGTCATCCGCCCCGAGCGCTCGCCGCCGAGGATCGCCGCCATCGGCGCCAGCAGCTTCGGGTGCCGGGCCGGCGCCAGGCCGGGATCGGCGATGCGGAAATTGTTGACCCAGGAGACTTCGGGATAGAGCCGAATGACCTGACGAAAGGCCAGCACGATGCCGATGAACAGCACCGCCCCGATCAGGGCATTAAGGCCGGGATTGGCGAAGAAGGCTTGGATGATCTGCTTGTAGAGCACCACGCCGACCAGCGTACACAGAACCAGGAAGACCAGCATCCGCACCAGGAAGACGCTGGGCGAGGACAGTTTTGTGTACTCGATATCCATGGTGGAGCGGGAAGTGCCAGACGGCATGGCCGATATCATCCGTTACGAAGCTTGCTTGCGGCGCACACTATGGCACAGCGCCAGCCCAAAAAAAGCGCCGGATGCGCCGATTTCGGGGAGAGCTTGGGGAACCTGGGCCGGAAGCCGCGCTTTGATAGGCAGGTGTCTGCAAGAGCTCGCCATTCGGGGGCCGCATGAGCGTCGTTTCCGCGATCATCGGGACTGCCGAACGTGTGCCGTTACCGGACGTCGTGATTCGTGCCGCGATCCAGCGCCTGTGCTCGCGCACGGCGACGCGCCTGTCCACGCTGGGGGCGGTCGACGATGCCGCCTTCGCCGGGCGGATGATGCTGCGGCCGATCGCCGAGGACGCCGATGCTGCCGGCGGCCGGCACGACCAGGTGCCTGCTTCGTTCTTCGCGCAAGTGCTCGGCCCCAACCGCAAATTTTCCTGCTGTTTCTACAAAACCGACGCGACCTCCTTGCAGGAGGCGGAGGAGGAGGCTCTACGCCAGACCGTCGAGCATGCCGGTCTTGCCGACGGGCAGACCATCCTCGAGCTCGGCTGCGGCTGGGGCTCGCTATCGCTGCGGATCGCGCGGCAGTTTCCGCACGCGAAGGTGACGGCCGTGTCGGCCTCGCAGGCGGAGCGCGCTTATGTCGAGGATGAGGCGCGGCGGCGCGGGCTGTCGAACCTGCGGGTCGTGATCGCCGACATGAACGTGTTCGCGCCCGAGGGGCAGTTCGACCGCATCATCTCGGTCGAGACGTTCGAGCACATGATGAACTGGCGCAAGCTGATGACACGCCTGCGCGCATGGCTCGCGCCCGACGGACGCTTCTTCATGCATGTGGTCACTCATCGCTCCGGCTCCCATCTGTTCAACCCAGCGAATCGCGAGGATTGGATCGCGCAGCACGCCTTCACGGGGCGGATTGATGCCGAGCCATCACCTCGTCAGGCAATTCGACGACATCTTCGCAATCGAGAAGGAATGGTGCTGGAGCGGCGCGCATTACCAACACACCGCGAATGACTGGCTCGCCAATTTCGATGCGCATCGCGACACCATCGAGGCCGCGTTGCGCAAGGTCTATGGCGAGGAGACCGCACTCTGGATGCGGCGCTGGCGCTGGTTTCTCCTCGCGACGTCGGGCCTGTTCGGCTACGCTGATGGAACCGAATGGGGCGTCAGCCACTACCGGATGAAGGCCGCCGAGTAATTGCGATGTTCCGTCGCAGCACGCGGCGGTGGACCCCGACTCACAATCAAGTGACAGGGCAAAAAGCGCCTCAACTCAACACCATACGCTGTGTGACAATGAGCCGCCCGCGCCATGCGTTGCATCGCAGCAGATGCATTCTATTTTGGCGGCATCAGCCGCGTGTAAAAGGCCCAGAACGGGCCTCGCGCGAGCATGATCAGTTTCAACAACATCGGGGCACCCCACTTCATGTCAGGACTTCGTGCGCGATCGGCATGCGTTGCAATGATGCTCGCGGCCTTAGCGCCGCTGCTGGCGGGCTGCGAGGAGTCCAGCTCCGCCGTGTCCGCCGCCCCGCCGGCCGATCCTGACGTCAGCATCGTCGTCGTCAAGCCGCAGCCCCGTGCGGTGGTGCGTGAGCTGCCGGGCCGCATCGCGCCGACCCGCGTCTCCGACGTGCGGCCGCGCGTCTCCGGCATCGTGGTCGAGCGCCTGTTCCGGCAAGGCAGCGAAGTGAAGGCGGGCGATCCGCTCTACCGCATCGATCCACGCCCATTCGAGGTCGAGGTGATGGCCAACGAGGCCGCGGTCGCCAAGGCCGAGGCTGCTGCGATGCAAGCGCACCAGCAGGCACGCCGCGTCGCTGCGCTCACCAAGGATCGCGCCGCGCCGGAGGCCGAGAACGAAAAGGCAATCGCCGCCGAGCGGCAGGCCCAGGCCGAGGTCGAAGGCCGCAAGGCCGAACTCGCGCGCGCAAAACTCAACCTCGATTACGCCACCGTGCGCGCGCCGATCGACGGCGTCGTCGGTGCGGCGCTGGTCAGCGAGGGCGCGCTCGTCGTGCAGAACGAGACCAATCTCGCCAGCATCCAGCAGCTCGATCCGATTTATGCCGATTTCACCCAGTCGGTGACCGAGCTCAACCAGCTCCGGCGCGCCTTCGAAAGCGGCGATCTCGAGCGTATTGCGGCCGACGCCGCCAAGGTGCGCCTCGTGCTCGATGACAACACCATCTATTCGCTCGACGGCAAGCTGCTGTTTTCCGACGCCAAGGTCGATGCCCATACCGGCCAGGTGACGCTGCGCGGCGAGTTCCCCAATCCCAAGCGCGAGCTCCTGCCGGGCATGTATGTCCGCGTTCGCATCGATCAGGGTCTCGATAGCGACGCGATCGCGGTGCCGCAGCAGGCGATCCAGCGCAATGGCGGCGGCGGCAGCGAGGTCTTCGTCGTCAAGGACGACAACCACATCGCGGTGCAGGCGGTGCGCACCGGCTCGGTGCAGGACGGACTCTGGTTCGTCACCGAAGGCCTGAAGGCCGGAGACAAGGTCGTGGTCGAAGGCTTCCAGAAATTCGCGGCCGGCGACAAGGTCAAACCGCAATCCTGGTCGGAGGCGGACGCGACTGCGGACAACCGGCACGCCCAGAAGCTCACGCGGTAACGCGCCATGCCGAGTTTCTTCATCGACAGGCCGATTTTCGCCTGGGTGGTTGCGCTATTCATCTGCTTGATCGGTGCGATTGCGGTTCCGCTGCTGCCGATCGCGCAATATCCGATCATCGCGCCGCCCTCGATCTCGGTTTCGACCAGCTATCCCGGCGCCTCCCCGGAGAACCTCTACAACAGCGTCACGCGGCTGATCGAGGAGGAGCTCAACGGCGCGGCCAACATCCTCAACTTCGAATCGACCAGCGACTCGCTCGGCCAGGTCGAGATCATCGCGAATTTCCAGCCGGGCACCGATACCAGCGCGGCCTCGGTCGAGGTGCAGAACCGCATCAAGCGCGTCGAGGCGCGCCTGCCGCGCGCCGTGATGCAGCAGGGCATCTTGATCGAGGAAGCCTCCAGCGCGGTGCTTCAGATCATCACACTGAACTCGACCGACGGCAGCCTCGATGAGGTCGGCCTCGGCGACTTCATGATCCGCAACGTGCTCGGTGAGATCCGCCGCATTCCCGGCGTCGGCCGCGCCACGCTCTACTCGACCGAGCGCAGCTTGCGCGTCTGGGTCGATCCGGCCAAGCTCGTCGGTTATGGGCTGACCGCCGACGACGTCAACAAGGCCATCGCCGCGCAGAACGCGCAGGTCGCCTCGGGCAGCATCGGCGCGGAGCCGTCGACGTCGAGCCAGCGCACCTCCGCGCTGGTGCTGGTCAAAGGCCAGCTCTCGTCCCCGGACGAGTTCGGCGCCATCATCCTGCGCGCCAATGCCGACGGGTCGACCGTGCGCCTGCGCGACGTCGCACGTATCGAGGTCGGCGGCCTCAGCTACCAGTTCAACACGCGCCTCGACGGCAAGCCGACCGCCGGCCTGTCGGTGCTGATGTCGCCGACCGGCAACGCGCTGGCAACCGCGAGCGCGGTCGAAGCGAAGATGAAGGAGCTGTCGCGCTTCTTTCCGGCGAACATCACCTACGAGATTCCCTACAACATCACGCCGGTGGTCGAAGCCTCGATCAAGAAGGTGCTGTCGACGCTGGTCGAGGCCGTGGTGCTGGTCTTCGTGGTGATGTTCTTGTTTCTCCAGAACATCCGCTACACCATCATTCCGACCATCGTGGTGCCGGTGGCGTTGCTCGGGGCCTGCTCCACGCTGCTGCTTGCCGGCTACTCCATCAACATGCTTTCGATGTTCGGCATGGTGCTCGCGGTCGGCATCCTCGTCGACGACGCCATCGTCGTGGTCGAGAACGTCGAACGCATCATGGCCGAGGAAGGCCTGCCGCCGAAGGAAGCGACGCGGAAAGCCATGTCGCAGATCACCGGCGCCATCATCGGCATCACGTTGGTGTTGATGGCGGTGTTCGTGCCGATGGCATTCTTCCCGGGCTCGGTCGGCATCATCTATCGCCAGTTCTCGGTGACCATGGTCGCAGCGATCGGCTTCTCCGCCTTCCTGGCGCTGTCGCTGACGCCGGCGCTGTGCGCGACCCTGCTCAAGCCCGTCGAGGCCGGCCACGGTCACGCGAAGAGGGGCGTGTTCGGCTGGTTCAACCGCATGCTCGAAGGCGGCAAGGAGCGCTATTCCCGAACCGTCGGATTCTCGCTGAAGCGGACCGGCCGTCTGATGCTGGTCTACGCCGCGCTGCTGGTCGGCTTGTCCTGGGCCTTCATCAACCTGCCCGGCGGCTTCCTGCCCGTCGACGATCAGGGCTTCGTCACCACCGACGTGCAGACGCCGTCGGATTCGTCCTACGCGCGCACCGAAGCCGTGATCGAAAAGGTGGAAAAATATCTGGCACAGCGGCCGGGCGTCGACAACGTCACCTTCCTCACCGGCTTCAGCTTCTCCGGCCAGGGCATGAACACCGCGCAGGCGTTCATCACCTTGAAGGACTGGTCGGAACGCGGGCCAAAGGACTCCGCCGCCGCGATCGTCAACGACATCAACCGCGACCTGTCGTCTTCCGTTCGCGATGCAAAGATCTCAGCGCTCCAGCCGCCGCCGATCGACAATCTCGGCAATTCCTCGGGCTTCTCGTTCCGTCTCCAGGACCGCGGCCAGAAGGGCTATCAGCAATTGATGCGCGCCGCGGATCAACTGATCGCCGAAGCCAATGCGAGCCCCGTGCTGCAGAAGGTCTATATCGAAGGCCTGCCCGAGGCCGGCGTGGTCAATCTCGTGATCGACCGCGAGAAGGCCGGCGCCTTCGGCGTCACCTTCGAGGACATCAACAACACGATCTCGACCAATCTCGGCTCGAACTACATCAACGACTTCCCGAACCGCGGCCGCATGCAGCGCGTCGTGGTGCAGGCCGACGCCCGCGACCGCATGCGGACCGAGGACATCCTCAACTACAACGTCAAGAACAGCCGCGGCCAGCTGGTGCCGTTCTCCTCGTTCGCCACGGTGGAATGGGCGCGGGGGCCGACGCAGATCGCCGGCTTCAACTACTACCCGGCTGTGCGCATCTCCGGCGAGGCGAAACCCGGCTTCACCTCGGGCGATGCGATCGCCGAGATGGAGCGGCTCGCCGGCAGGTTGCCGCGCGGCTTTGGTTATGAATGGACGGGGCAGTCACTCCAGGAGAAGCTCTCGGGCTCGCAGGCGCCGTTCCTGCTGGCGCTGTCGGTGTTCGTGGTGTTCCTGTGCCTTGCCGCACTCTATGAAAGCTGGACCATTCCGCTCGCGGTGCTGCTCACCGTGCCGCTGGGCATCGTCGGCGCGGTCGTCGCAGCGACGCTGCGGAGCTTGCCCAACGACGTCTACTTCACCGTCGGCCTGATCACCATCATTGGCCTTGCCGCAAAGGACGCGATCCTGATCATCGAGTTCGCGAAAGATCTGCGCAAGGAGGGCAAGCCGCTGGTGGAGGCCACCATCGAGGCTTGCCGCCTGCGCTTCCGCCCGATCCTGATGACCGGCCTCGCCTTCATCTGCGGCGTGCTGCCGATGGCGATCGCCCACGGCGCCGGCGGCGCCAGCCAGCAAGCGCTCGGCTCCGTCGTGATGGGCGGCATGATCGCGGTGGTGATCCTGGCGCTCTTGATGGTGCCGGTGTTCTTCGTCTCGGTGCAGCGCGTGTTGGGCGGGGATCGGGAGCCGGTGGCGGCGAAGGAAGGCGAGGCCTACGGGCCGCCGGCGCCGGTTCGACACTAAGCAGGTCGCGTCACATCCCTTACCTCGCCCGGTTGCGGGGCGAGGGAGCGCAGCGTCGCTGTGGCGGCACCTTACGCCGACTTCCGCAAGATCTTCACAAGCTCCCCGTGCACGAACTCGTTCCCGCACACGAGATGTCCGGTCACCAGCGCATCGCCGGGCGTGTCGATATCGCTCACCGTGCCGCCGGCTTCCCGCACCATGATCTGGCCGGCCGCGATGTCCCAGGGTGACAGATTCCGTTCCCAATAGCCGTCGAGACGGCCGGCGGCGACGAAGGCGAGGTCGAGCGAGGCGGCGCCGAAGCGGCGCAGGCCAGCGACGCGGTCCTGGATCGCGGTCATCTCGCGGCGGAATTCCTCGTGGTCGCCGCGGCCGAGATGGGGCAGGCCGCAGGCCACCACGCATTCGTTGAGCTGGCGGCGGCCGGCCACGCGCAGCCGCTGGTCATTGAGGAAGGCGCCCTTGCCGCGCTCGGCGATGTAGAGCTCGTCGTTAGCGGGGTTGTAGATCACGCCCGCGATGACCGTGCCCTCGCGTGCAAGGCCGATCGAGATCGCGAATTGCGGGATGCCGTGCAGGAAGTTGGTGGTGCCGTCCAAGGGATCGACGATCCAGGTATGGCTCTTGTCACTGCCTTCGCGAGTGCCGCCCTCTTCGCCGATGAAACCGTAGCCGGGCCGCGCCTTGGCGAGGTCCTGGTAGAGGATCTCCTCGGCCCGCTTGTCGGCGAGCGAGACGAAATTCGCCGGGCCCTTCAGCGAGACCTGAAGATGCTCGATCTCGCCGAGATCGCGCTTGAGGCTGCGGCCGGCGCGACGCGCAGCCTTCACCATGACATTGATCGTTGCGGAGTACAGCATGAGCTCTGGTCTTGATCGGGGGGAAATGGCGCGAAATCGCGCCTGTTAAGGGATGGGGTGCCCTGCGAGGGCGCCAAGGTCAAGTCATTTGGTCCCAAGCCATTTCTTGGCCGCGGCCTCGGCCTTGGCCCGGTCTTCGGCCGGCAGATCGGACAATTGCTTGTCGAGCTCCGGGTCACCCTTGCCGGCGGTCTTGGCCACCAGGTGCCATTTGAAGCCTTCGATCTTGTCCACGGACGTGCCCATGCCGTTGATCAGCACCCAGGCCAGCCGGTTCTGCGCGATCGCGCTGCCCTGGCGGGATGCCTTGCGGAGCAACGCGACAGCCCCCGGCTGGTTCTGCGGCGTGCCGGTGCCGTTGAACATGGCGATGGCATATTCGACTTCGGCATCGACATTGTCGGCGAGCGAAGCGGCTTGGAGCAGCCGCACGGCCCGTTCGGGGTCCTTCGGCACACCGGTGCCTTCCTTGTAGAAGGTCGCGAGCGCGTATTGCGCCTCGGGAAGGCCGGCATCGGCGGCTTGGCGCAGCAGCTCGGCGGACCGCTTGACGTCCTGCGGTAGCGTCTGGCCGTCGAGATACAGCAAAGCGAGGTTATAGGCCGCCTTCGGCTCGCCGAGCTTGGCGGCGGACGCCATCAGCTTGACCGCTTCGGCCTTGTCGACCGGGCCGCCGCGGCCGGAGATGCGCAGCATGGCGAGCGCGAACATCGCCTCGCGGTCGCCGGCGTCCGCAGCGCGCTTGTACCATTCCTGCGCCTTGGCGTAGTCGCGGCGGATGCCCATGGCGTTGGAATAGAGCTCGCCGAGCATGGTCATCGCCTTGGGATCGCCTCCTTGCGCGCGGGCGGTGGCGAGCTCGAACGCCGTCTTGTACTGCCCGCGCTGGTAGGCGCCGAACACCAGATCGACATTGGAATTGTCGGTCGGCGGCGCGGGGATCACGGTCGCGGCCGGGGCCGGCTTGGAGGAGGGGGCCGGCTTCGGGGAGGCTGAAGGCTTCGGCGCCGGTGCAGCCTCCTTCTTGTTGGTGAGCGCGTGCGGCTTCGGCTTCGGTTTCTCAGGTGCCGCGCTCGGCGTTGTGGCCGGCGGGGTGATCTGGAGCTGCGCGGCCGCAGGCACTGTGAGCAGCAGCGTGGCCAAAATGGTGATGCGCGGGAGCTTCATGTCCGGTGCTAGCCGTGCTCCTGGCGAGCCGGCGCCGTCGCATGGGCCTTCTTGATGGCAGCATCGGCCTCGATCAACGCGGCCTTGGGCCCGCGCGGATCGGCCCAGATGAACTCGCCGGCCAGCACGAAATCAGCGCCGCTGGCGGCGAAGTCGTAAGCCTCTTCCAGCGAGGTGGCAAAGCCGACGCAAGGCGGCTCGAACAGCTCGGCCCACCAGTCCAGCCGCTCGGCGATCGCCTGTGACGACGGACGCTGCCCCTTGGCGTCAGGCTCGCCGAACAGCACGTAATCGGCGCCTATTTCGCCCGCGCTCATGGAATCGTGGCGCGTGGCAAGCCCGCCGACGCCGGCGATGCGATCCGGTTTGAGCGAGGGCGCCGCCTCTTCCAGCGCGGCAAGGCCGGTAAGGTGCGCACCATCGGCGCCGCCCCGCGCGACCAGCTCGGCATGACCGTCGACCAGCAACGCGGCCCCTGCCTTCTGCACCGGCGGCGCCAAGGCCTTGATGCGCGAGATCATGGTGCGCTGGTCGGTCTCCTTCAGCCGCAGCAGCACGGCGGCGACATCGGCAGAGGCGAGCAGGGCAGGCAGCTCGGCGACGAGCGATGCCGGATTGTCGACAACAGGCGTCGCGAGATAGAGACGCGGCGCCGGGCGCGGCGGAGGCGGCTTGTTCGACAAGGTCTAGGCTGCCTTCTGTTCCAGGCTGCTTTGCCATTCGCCCTTGGACGCAAGGCCGTTCATCCGCGCGCGGTGGCTGAAGGCACGCTGTCCGGCCGCGACGTTCTCCGCCTTGCCGGACCAGGCCTTCTGCGGCGCGGCCTGGAGCGCGCGGCCGTAGGAGAAAGTCAGGCTCCAGGGCAGCGGGCCAAGCTTGTGCATGGCGTTGAGATGCGCGGTCGCCTCCTCGTCGGACTGGCCGCCGGAGAGGAAGGCGATGCCCGGCACCGCCGCCGGCACGCAGGCCTTCAGCAGCCGCACTGTCTTCTCCGCGACTTCCTCGACGGAAGCCTGTTTCGCGCACTTCTTGCCTGAGATCGCCATGTTCGGTTTCAGCACCATGCCCTCGAGCGCGACGCGTTGCACGCGCAACTCCTGAAATGTCGTGTTGAGCACGCGTTGCGTCACCTCATAGCACTGATCGATGTCGTGATCGCCATCCATCAGCACCTCCGGCTCGACGATCGGCACGATCTGCGCGGCCTGGCACAGCGCGGCATAGCGCGCCAGCGCATGGGCGTTGACACTGATCGCGGTCATCGAGGGAATGGCGCTGCCGATGTCGATCACCGCGCGCCATTTGGCAAAGCGCGCGCCGCGCTCGTAATATTTCTGCAGGCGCTCGGCGAGCTTATCGAGGCCGACGGTAACGAGTTCGCCCGGGCACATCGGCAAGGCTTGCGTACCTTCGTCGACCTTGATGCCGGGGATGGCGCCGGTCTCCTCGATCAGCCTGATCAGCGGCGTGCCATCCTTCGCGTCCTGCCAGATCGTCTCGTCATAGAGGATCACGCCGGAGATGTACTGGCTCATGGCCTCCTTCGAGCGGAACAGCATCTCGCGATAGTCGCGGCGGTTGGTTTCCGTGGATTCCACGCCGATTGCGTCAAAACGCTTCTTGATGGTGCCGGAGGATTCGTCGGCGGCAAGGATGCCCTTGCCGGGCGCGACCATGGCGGTCGCAATCCTGTTGAGCTCAGTCAGATTCATCGAGAGGTCCTCCCAAAACGATTCTGCCCTTGCCCGTGAAAATAGACCGTTCTCGGGCAATTGCCGAGTTAACGTTCGTCGCAGGGTGAAGGGCCTTCTGTCATTCCGGGATGGCCGAAAGGCGCAGGCCCGGAATCCATAACCCCCGGCTGTGGTTATGGATTCCGGGCCCACGCTTCGCGTGTCCCGGAATGACGGGAGGTATGCCTAAGGGCGTTACGCCAGCGCGATCGCTATGCGACGCGGGGATCGAGCTCGCCCTTGGCGTAGCGCTTGGCCATCTCGGCGGTGGTCAGCACCTTCTTGATCTTCGAGGCCTGGCCGGCGGTATTGAACTCCTGGAGGCGCTGCTTGCACAGCTTGGTCATCGCCTCCATTGCCGGCTTCAGGTACTTGCGCGGATCGAACTCCTCCGGATTGTCCTTGAGCACTTTCCGGATCTGGCCGGTCATCGCCATGCGGTTGTCAGTGTCGATGTTGATCTTGCGCACGCCGTTCTTGATGCCGCGCTGGATCTCGGCCACCGGCACGCCCCAGGTCGGCTTCATCTTGCCGCCATAGGCGTTGATGATGTCCTGGAGGTCCTGCGGCACCGATGAGGAGCCGTGCATCACGAGATGCGTATTCGGCAGCTTGCGGTGGATCTCCTCGATCACGTTCATGGCGAGGATGTCGCCGTCCGGCTTGCGGGTGAACTTGTAGGCGCCGTGGGAGGTGCCCATCGCGATCGCGAGCGCGTCGACCTTGGTCTCCTTCACGAACTTCACGGCCTCGTCGGGATTGGTCAGGAGCTGGTCGTGGCTGAGCTTGCCTTCGGCGCCGTGGCCGTCCTCCTTGTCGCCCATGCCTGTCTCGAGCGAGCCGAGCACGCCGAGTTCGCCTTCGACCGAGATGCCGCCGAGATGGGCCATGTCGGTCACGGTCTTGGTGACGCCGACATTGTAGGCCCAGTCGCCGGGGGTCTTGCCGTCGGCCTTGAGCGAGCCGTCCATCATCACCGAGGTGAAGCCGGCCTGGATCGCGGTCATGCAGGTCGCCGGCTCGTTGCCGTGGTCGAGATGCACGCAGACCGGAATGTGCGGATAGATCTCGGTCACCGCGTCCATCATGTGCTTGAGCATGACGTCGTTGGCGTAGGAGCGCGCGCCGCGCGAGGCCTGGATGATGACAGGCGCGTCGACCTGGTTGGCCGCGTCCATGATCGCCAGCGCCTGCTCCATGTTGTTGATGTTGAAGGCCGGTACGCCGTAATCGTTTTCCGCCGCATGGTCGAGCAGTTGACGTAACGTGATCCGAGCCATCTGTCTTTTTCTCCGGTTTGGGCCTGCAAGGCCACTCAATGTTTGCCGACTTAAAGCTTACTTGATGCGCAGCACCTCGACGCCGGGCAGGGGCTTGCCTTCCATCCATTCAAGGAACGCGCCACCGGCGGTCGAGACATAGGTGAAACTGCCGGCGACGCCGGCCTGGTTGAGCGCGGCAACGGTGTCGCCGCCGCCCGCGATCGAGATCAGCTTCTTCGCCTTGGTGCGTTCGGCGGCGTGCCTGGCGGCCGCGACCGTGCCGCGGTCGAACGGCTGCATCTCGAAGGCGCCGAGCGGTCCGTTCCAGACCAGCGTCGCCGCATCGTCGATCGCGGCGTGAACGCGCACGATGGATTGCGGGCCGACGTCGAGGATCATGCCGTCGGCAGGGATCGCATCAAGCCCATAGGCATGCGACGGCGCGTTGGCGGCGAAATGGTAAGCCACGGTGGCGTCCACGGGGAGAATGATGGCGCAATTGGCGGCTTCCGCCTTCTCCATGATGCGCAGCGCAGTGGCGGCGAGATCCTTCTCGGCCAGCGACTTGCCGACCGCGACGCCCTGGGCGTGCAGGAAGGTGTTGGCCATGCCGCCGCCAATCACGAGCGCATCGACCTTGGTGACGAGGTTTTCGAGCAGGTCGATTTTGGTCGAAACTTTCGCGCCGCCGATGATCGCGATGACCGGCTTGGTCGGCGAGCCCAGCGCCTTCTCTAGCGCGTCGAGCTCGGCCTGCATGGTGCGGCCGGCATAGGCCGGCAGCTTGTGGCCGAGGCCTTCGGTCGAGGCGTGGGCGCGGTGCGCCGCCGAGAACGCGTCATTGACCCAGATGTCGCCGAGCTTTGCCAGTTCCGCGACGAAGGCGGAATCGTTCTTTTCCTCTTCTTTGTGGAAGCGGGTGTTTTCCAGGCAGAGAATGTCGCCGTCCTTCAAGCTGGCGACGGCCTTGGCCGCCGGCTCGCCGATGCAGTCGTCGGCGAAGGCAACGGGCTTCTTCACGACCTTGGACAGGGCTTCGGCAACCGGCTTGAGCGATTCCTTGGGATCGCGGCCCTTCGGCCGGCCGAAATGCGCGAGCAGGATGACCTTGCCGCCTTTGTCGGAGATCTCGCTGATGGTCGGGGCGACGCGCTCGAGCCGCGTTGCGTCGCTGACGCGCCCATTCTCCATGGGTACGTTCAGATCGACGCGCAGCAATACGCGTTTGCCCTTCACGTCGACGTCGTCGAGGGTGCGGAATGATTTCGTCATTGGAGGCCCCTTGTCCCGGGCGCTACTAGCGGCGCGTAGTGCCGCTGTGCAGAACCGGGACCGCACGTTGCGGCGAGTCCCGCGGTTGAATGGGTCCCGGATCTGCGAAGCAGCATTTCACGCTGCATCGCGTCCGGGACGAGAGCGGCCTTAGATCACCTTCGCGATCGCGACGGCGGTGTCCGCCATACGGTTCGAGAAGCCCCACTCGTTGTCGTACCAGGACATCACGCGCACCAGCGTGCCGTTCTGCACCTTGGTCTGGTCCTCGTGGAAGGTCGAGGAGTGCGGGTCATGATTGAAGTCGATCGAGACGTTCGGCGCGGTGGTGTAGCCGAGGATGCCCTTGAGCTGCTGCTCGGAGGCGCGCTTCATCGCCGCGTTGACCTCCTTGGCGTCGGTGGCGCGCTTGGCGACGATCTTGAGGTCGACGACCGAGACGTTCGGGGTCGGCACGCGGATCGCGACGCCGTCGAGCTTGCCCTTCAGCTCGGGCAGCACGAGGCCGATCGCCTTGGCGGCGCCGGTCGAGGTCGGGATCATCGACATCGCGGCGGCGCGGCCGCGGTAGAGATCCTTGTGCAGCGTGTCCAGCGTCGGTTGGTCGCCGGTATAGGCGTGGATCGTGGTCATGAAGCCGGTCTCGATGCCGACGAGATCGTTCAGCACCTTGGCGACCGGCGCGAGGCAGTTCGTGGTGCAGGAGCCGTTGGAGACGACCAGATGATCCCTGGTCAGCGTGTCGTGGTTGACGCCGTAGACGATGGTGGCATCGGCGCCGTCGGCGGGCGCGGAGACCAGCACGCGCTTGGCGCCGGCGGTCAGATGCGCAGACGCCTTGTCCTTCGAGGTGAAGATGCCGGTGCACTCCAGCGCAACATCGACGCCGAGATCTTTCCAGGGCAGCTTCGAGGGATCGCGCTCGGCGGTCACCTTGATCTTGCCATTGCCCAGGTTGATCGAGTCACCGTCGACGGTGACCGTGCCGGGGAAACGGCCATGGACGCTATCGAAACGGAGCAGATGGGCGTTGGTCTCGACCGGGCCGAGGTCGTTGATGCCGACCACCTCGATGTCCTTGCGGCCTGACTCCGCGATAGCCCGCAGGACGTTGCGGCCAATGCGGCCAAAACCGTTAATTCCGACGCGGACTGCCATGTTTCGTCTCCTTCAATGACCGTTGTCATCCCGCACAACGCGCTTTCGTGCGCCTGCGAGGGTTTTTTAGGGGCGGGCGCCCGGTTCGGCCGGGCGGTGCTTGATCATATGGGAGATTAGGTAGTCCTTTTTTGCGGCAAGCTCAACTCTCAGGAAACGCGCTTCAGCACAGCGTTAACCGCGGCCTCGGCGGTGATGCCGAAATGCTTGTAGAGCTCCTTGACAGGACCGCTTTCGCCGAAGGAATGCATGCCGATGAATTCGCCGTCCTGGCCGATCACGGCGTCCCAGCCCCAGCGCACGGCGGCCTCGATCGCAATCTTGACCGGCGCGTTCCCGATGATCGCGGCGCGTTTGGCCTCTGGTTGCGCTAACAACAGCTCGAGCGAAGGAACAGAGACCACCCGTGACGCGATGCCGCGTTTGGCGAGCTGCTTCTGGGCGGCGACCGCGATCTCCACCTCTGAGCCGGAGGCGAACAGCGTCACCTTGGCTTCGCCCTGAGCTGCGACCAGCTCATAGGCGCCGGCCGCGCAGGGATTGTCGTTCGGTGCGCTGGTACGGAGCTGCGGCAGGTTCTGGCGCGTCAGCGCCAGCACGGTCGGGCCGTCGACGCGGTTGAGCGCGAGCTCCCAGCACTCGGCGACCTCGATCGAATCGCAAGGACGGAACACGCGCATGTTGGGAATGGCGCGTAATGCGGCGAGATGCTCGACCGGTTGATGAGTCGGACCGTCTTCGCCGAGGCCGATTGAATCGTGCGTCATCACATAGACGACGCCGGCGCCCATCAGCGCGGCAAGGCGCATCGCGGGACGTGCGTAGTCGGTGAACACCAGGAAGGTCGCGCCGTTCGGCGCGAAGCCGCCGTGCAGGAAGATGCCGTTCATCGCGGCGGCCATGCCGTGCTCGCGAATGCCGTAATGGATGAAGCGGCCCTTCGGCGTCTTGGCGGAGAAGGCGGTCGCCGACTTGGCCTTGTTGTTGTTGGAGCCGGTGAGGTCGGCGGAGCCCGCCAGGAATTCCATCGGCATCGCGGCCGCGATCGCCTCGATCGCCGCCTCCGACGATTTGCGGGTCGCCGCCGTCAGCGGCTTTTCCAACAGCTCCTTCTTGTGCGCCCGCAGCGCCTTTGCCAGCGAGGCCGGGCGCTCATGGCGCAGGCGGCGCTCGAACTCGGCGCGCTTTCGGCTGCCGAGCTCACCGAGCCGTGCTTCCCATTCCTGGCGCGCTGCTGCGCCGCGACGGCCGGCGTCACGCCACGCCTTCAGCACGTCCTCGGCGACCGCGAATGGCTCGAGCGAGATGCCGAGATTTTCCTTGGCGGCCTTGAGCTCGTCGGCGCCGAGCGCCTCGCCATGCACTTTCGACGTGCCGGCCTTGTGCGGCGCGCCGAAGCCAATGGTGGTGCGGCAGGCGATCAGCGTCGGCCTGTTCGATTTCTTGGCGCGCGTGATCGCGTCGGTGATCGCGGCCTGGTTCTGGCCGTCGATCTTCTCGGCCGCCCAGCCTGCCGACTTGAAGCGCTTCACCTGGTCGACGGAATCGGAGAGCGTGGTCGGGCCGTCGATGGAGATGCCGTTGTCGTCGTAGAGCACGATCAGCTTGTTCAGCTTCCAGTGCCCGGCCATCGCGATCGCTTCCTGCGACACGCCCTCCATCAGGTCGCCGTCGGAGGCGAGCACGTAAGTGTGGTGGTCGACGATCTTCTTACCGAACTCGGCTGCCAGCATCTTCTCGGCGAGCGCCATGCCGACCGCGGTGGAGATGCCCTGGCCGAGCGGGCCGGTGGTGGTCTCGATACCCCTGGTGCGGAAATTCTCGGGGTGTCCTGGGGTGAGCGAATCGACCTGGCGGAACTGCTTGATCTGGTCCAGCGTCATCTCGGAATTGCCGGTTAGGTACAGCAGCGAATAGAGCAGCATCGAGCCGTGACCGGCCGAGAGCACGAAGCGGTCGCGATCCGGCCAGGCCGGCGCGGAGGCGTCGAATTTCAGGAACTGGGTGAACAGCACGGTGGCGATGTCGGCAGCGCCCATCGGCAGGCCCGGATGGCCCGATTTGGCCTTCTCGACGGCGTCCATCGAGAGGCCGCGGATCGCGTTGGCCATACGGGTGTGATCGACCTGCGTCATGTCTGAAATCCGTCTGAAATGAAGCGCTTGGAGGCGATGTACGCCCGCGCGGGAAGGAGCCTGGCGGCCACTGAAGGTCCGGGCTGGGATAGCACCTCGGTTCCGGGAGTCCAAGGCAATCAAACGCCGGTTTGGCCGCAAAAGTTGCCTGTGTGGAAATCGGTTTTCCGCCCGGATCGGGCCCAGGAGAACTGACGGATCAGCACGACCTTCTCCCGATCTATCGGTGCATAGTTTCGCGGCGGCGTTGCGCTTGGCTAGCTTGCCACGTAAATTTCTGCTTCTAACCGCTTGCCGAACCGAGTCTTTTGCCGGACGGCGAGCCCCAGTAACAAGGCCACTGGGCAAAGGCCGGTAGGTTCCGCCGCTGACTGCATGAACGATCGCGTATCCAACAGCTCTGCCATGACGGAATCATCCGCCGTCGAGATCGAGATCGCGACCCGCAGGCTCACGGCGGCGCTCGACGCACTCGAAAGCGCGGTGGAGCGGCGGCGCGATGCCGATCGCGACGAGAACGAGCTCGCGGCGCGAATCCAGGCGCTCGGCGCGGACCGCTCGCGGCTCGCCGACGAGCTCGATGGTGCGCTGGTGAAGGCGCGCAAGCTCGAGCGCACCAATCGCGAGATCTCCGACCGGCTGGATTCCGCGATCGTCACGATACGTTCGGTGCTCGATACCGGAGAGGACGGATGAGCCACATCAATGTCACCATCAATGGCCGGCAATACCGCATGGCTTGCGAGGAGGGCCAGGAGGTGCGGCTGCTGAAGCTCGCCGAAAGCCTGGAGACCCGCATCCAGTCCCTGCGCGGAAAGTTCGGCGAGATCGGCGATGCGCGCCTCACGGTGATGGCAGCGCTGACCGTGTGCGACGAGCTGGTCGACGCCGGCAACCGGATCCGCACCATGGAGCAGGAGCTGATCGAGCTCAGGGATTTCCGCAACGCCGCCGTCGAGCGCGCCCGGATGACGCAGACCGCGGTGGTGAATGCGCTGAACGCCGCCGCCGAACGCATCGAGAAGTCGACCCAGGTCCTGAACCGGACCGTCGGCAACGGCATCGCAATCGGTTAGAGCCGCGATAGATGAGACGCGCTGAGCTGTCGTTCTCGATGTGGCGGCGGGCTCAACCTCTCCCGCTTGCGGGAGAGGTCGCGCCGGAGGCGCGGGTGAGGGCTCTCACCTCTTGGGGAGTCTCGCCTGTGGAGACACCCTCTCCCCAACCCTCCCCCGCAAGCGGGGGAGGGAGCGCACTTCCGCCGTGGCTGCACCGAAGCTCCGCACTCTCGCCGGGCTGGCGGTTCGTCAATATCGTTGTTACATTGCGCAAGCGAGGCTGCGACGTGCGTCAGGAGCCATATATCCCCGGGGCCTTATCGATCCTTTAGGGAACTGTCCCTGGCCGGGCCCGTGGGCCCGGACATATGGTGCCCACCTACTTTCGTAGGGAACTCCGGGATCGAGTGCTTCAACGGCGTCCGCGGCTTCGCACTGTTTCTTCTGGTCGTGTTTGTCGAATTGCGTCCCCGACGCGCTTGCGGTTCAGTCATTCTCGGTATCATGCCCCGCGCAGGCCGGGCATCCAGTACGCCGCGGCGTTGAGGTTCAAGCACTGGCGTCTCTGGAATACTGGATCGCCCGCCTGCGCGGGCGATGACGGCGGAGCAAGACTTCGCCCTCGGGGGAAAACGCGCATGTCCAGCTCCAAAGCCGAACTCCGCGCCAAAGCGCTCAGCAAGCGCGACGCGCTGAGCGAGAAGAAGCGCACCAACGCCGCCGCGAAGCTCGCGGAGCGCGGACTGCCGTTCAAGCTGCTGCCCGGCAGCATTGTCTCCGGCTATTCGCCGATCCGCAGCGAGATCGATCCGATGCCGCTCATGCGAAAGCTCGCCGAGCAAGGCGCGAAGCTGGCGCTGCCTTGCGTCACCGCGCGCGGCCAGTCGTTGATCTTCCGTCTCTTTCATCCGAGCGACCGCCTCATGCTCGGCCCGCTCGGCATTCCCGAGCCGTCGCCGGCCGCCAGCGAAGTCATCCCCGACATCATGCTGACGCCGCTCGCCGCCTTCGACCGTCTTGGCCATCGCATCGGCTATGGTGCGGGGCATTACGATTTCACCTTCGCGCATTTGCGGAAAGCCAAGAATATCGTCGGGATCGGGCTTGCCTTTGCGGCGCAGGAGATCGAGGCGGTTCCTGCACTATCGCACGACGTCGCGCTGGATTATGTGCTAACGGAATCGGACGTGTTCGATTTCCGGAGTTCTGAAGTTGCGCATTCTCTTCGTGGGTGACGTCGTCGGCCGCGCCGGACGCACGGCGATTGCTGATCATCTGCCTGGCATGGTCAAGGACTGGTCGCTCGACTTGGTCGTCGTCAACGGCGAGAATGCCGCCGGCGGCTTCGGCATCACGGAAGCGATCTACCAGGAATTCCTCGATGCCGGCGCCGACGCGGTAACGCTCGGCAATCATTCCTGGGACCAGCGTGAAGCCTTGGTTTTCATCGAGCGCGCCGAGCGCCTGGTGCGGCCGGCGAACTATCCGCGCGGCACGCCGGGCCGCGGCGCTGCGCTGGTCGAGGCCAAGAACGGCAAGCATGCGCTCGTCGTCAACGCTTTGGGGCGCGTCTTCATGACCCCGTTCGACGATCCGTTCGCGGCGCTGGAGCGCGAGCTCGGCGCCTGCCCGCTCGGCGTCGCGGCCGATGCCATCATCGTCGACTTCCATTGCGAGGCGAGCAGCGAGAAGCAGGGCATCGGCTTCTTTTGTGACGGCCGCGCCAGCCTCGTCGTCGGCACGCATACGCATGTGCCGACCGCCGACCATCAGATCCTGTCAGGCGGCACCGCCTACATGACCGATGCCGGCATGACCGGGGATTACGATTCGATCATCGGCATGCAGAAGGAAGAGCCGCTGCGCCGGTTCACCTCGGGGATTCCGTCGGGCCGGTTCGAGCCCGCCGCTGGAATGGCGACGCTCAGCGGCGTAGCAGTGGAGACCGATGATGCAACGGGGCTCGCGCTGCGGATCTCGCCGGTGCGGCTAGGAGGCAGGCTGGAGCCGACGACGCCGAAGTTCTGGTTGAGCTAGGGCGTGTACACTTAAACTTGCGCTCCATTTCGTATTAGCCTGCTCTGCTCGTGATGGCGGCGCGTTGGCGCACCTCACCCTAGGTCCCCCGGTGGGACTTCAAGATCAAGTGACATCGCTACTTTGAGGTTGATCACGAACTCGAAGCTGGTGGGCTGCCAGATTGGCAGATCGCCCGGGAAATGGTTGAGGAGTTTGGCTCAGCCGCAGCGTGACTCCGCAGTGACCAGGCCTCAGCGCGTGGATCGTCGAGGAGCGTCTGCCAATATTCCGGCGGCAGATCGGCGTCCGTGAAATGGCGGCTACGCTTCGCCATCCGCCTTACGATTTCGATCACGGAGCCTGACAGGCGTGCTTCCCTAATGCAAATTTGTCCGCTCCTATTGACACGCCTCGCGAATGGGCAAATCCTTACAACGCAATTGCCATCGCCAATTTCAGCACTGCGAACTTCGGCGCCTCGGACTTTATCGGCGCTATCCGACTCAATTTTCTGAATAGAAACGGAGGGGCCGATGCGCGCGCTCGCCTTGAGAACCGTCTCTCTTCTTACCCTCACTATCCTGGGCTCGATCTCTGCCACGCCTGCCGCACGCGCGGAGGACGGGACCGACGAGCAGTTTGGCAAGGTTCACTTCCAGACGTCCTGCAACGAATTGGCGCAGCGCCGCTTTGACCGCGGGATGCGCTATCAGCACTCGTTCTGGTACCGGCCCGCGAAAGAGATTTTCGAGGAGACGTTGCAGGCCGATCCGGAATGCGCGATCGCCTATTGGGGCATTGCCCTCAGCCTGCTGTATAATCCGCATTTTCCCGCGCCGAAGGAAAACCTCACCGAGGGCCTCGCCGCGCTGCAGAAGGCCAAGGCACTCGGCGCCAAGAGCGAACGCGAACGCGACTATATCGATGCGCTGCTGGCCTTCTATTCGGGCGACGAAAAGACGACGTTTGGTCAACGCGCGCAGGCCTATCTCAAGGCAACCGAAGCCGTCGCCGCGCGCTATCCCGATGATGACGAGGCGCAGATCGCCTACGCCATTACGCTGAATGTGACGGCGTCACCAAACGACAAGACCTATGCTAACCAGCTCAAGGGCGCGGCCATCCTGGAGCCGATCTTCAAGCGGCAACCGCGGCATCCCGGCGTCGCGCATTACCTGATCCACCTCTACGACTATCCGGCGATCGCCGAGCAAGGTCTCGACGCTGCCAAGCGCTATTCCGAGATCGCGCCGGCGGCGCCGCACGCTTTGCATATGCCGTCGCACATCTTCACACGCGTCGGCTACTGGAACGAATCCATCGAGGCCAACAGCCGTTCCGCCAAGGCTGCCAAGGAGGGCAAGGACCCCAGCGAGCAGCTGCATGCCGACGACTATATGGTCTACGCCCTGCTCCAGCTTGCGCAGGACAGCCGAGCTCGCGACGTCATTGCGGACATGGTTGCGACCACGGGCTATGCGCCGGCCGTCCGCGCCGGTCCCTACGCGATAGCGGCCAGCCAGGCGCGCTATATGGTCGAGCGCGGCGATTGGCAGGGCGCCGCCGCGCTGAAGGTTGAGCCGAGCCGGTTTGGCTATGTCGATGCGATCACCCATTTCGCCCGCGCCCTTGGCGCCGCGCGCTCCGGCAATGCAGACGCAGCAACGGCGGACATCGCCAAGCTGGCGGAGCTGCGGGACAAGCTGCAGCAGGACAAGGATGCGTATTGGGCCGAGATCGTCGACATTCAGCGGCAGGTCGCCACAGCCTGGCAGCTCAATGCCCAGGGAAAACAGGCAGACGCGTTGGAGGCGATGCGCCTTGCCGCCGACGCCGAAGACAAGACCGAAAAATCCATCGTGACGCCGGGACCGCTTGCCCCGGCACGCGAGCTTTACGGGACCATGCTGCTCGAGCGCGGCATGGCGACGGACGCATTGGCCGCATTCGAAAGCACCATGCGCAAGGAGCCGAACCGCTTTGGTGCGACGATCGGCGCCGCTCACGCCGCCGAGAAAGCGGGCGACGCCGTGAAGGCGCGCCAGTACTACGGGAAAGTCGTGGACATGGCGCGCGATGGCGACACATCGCGGGAGGACCTCGCGGCTGCACGAAAGTTCTTGGCTCAGAATTAGCAAAAGTGCCGTGGCAGCTTCCATGCGCCTGACAGGCAAATTCATGGCGATCGGCGCAGCCGCAGCACTGCTCTGCGCAGTCGCTGCGCTCTGGACATTGCGATCCGGCGAACCGGCACGTGCTACAGCGGCACTCGGCGAGGTCCGCCCGGTGTGGTCAGAAACCGACTGGCCTTTCGGCGCAGATCCCTGGGGGAAAGGAAAGGCATTCCGCTGCAAGGCCGAGGATTGCGGCGGCGAGGTCCAGCTCTACGTTCGCGCCAAGCTCGGGTTTTGCAATTGCGCCACCGGCGTCGCCGACGATGACGACCTCGAAAAAATGGGCGACCTGGCGCTGATTGGCAAGGCAACGCCGATCGGTGCCGGTCGAGAGATCATCGTCGGTCCGATGCGCGGCCGCAGCCGGCCCTATCGCGTCGAGGGAAATCGCAACGCGCTCTCACTCGCCTTCAATCAGCGGTGCGACATGGTGGCCGCCACGGCTTTGGTTGGATCGGGCGCGCCCGCGTCACTGGAACCGGCGGTGCTGGCGTTCCTCAATAGCGACCGCATGTTGAAATGGGCCGAGATCGCGCTCGGCTTGTAACTCAGAGCAATTCGGCTTCCGCCTGACTGCAGGATCTTCTCCGCTTGCCCTGCGCAACGTTAGCATTAACGTCATGTGCGAGCGTGTCAGGGCTCTCCGCGCGAGACGAATGGGGTCGCAGCCGGCTACGCGGCCCGCTCCCACGAGGCAGCATAAGCGCAAATGCGCGATTTCGGAATAATCGCATTATGCCCCTGTTTTGCCCGACGCGTCAACCGCGTCGCGGCTTCTTCGGGCCTGCCCGCGTAAGCCTTTGATTTCGCTGGCCCCGGCTACTGTGCATGGGTTGTTTTTCAATTTTTGTTTTGAGGGCACCGGAGTGCCGTCGCGCAAGGCGCCTTGCGGGCCCTCAGCTCTGGCGAAAACCCATCCGGAAGGCGCCCCAGTGCTCGCCGCGGACCATGATCGGCGAGGACAGATCCTTCATCAGCACGAACTGCCCGCCGCCCATGTCGCGGCGGTAGGTCTGGAGCAGGAACGGTTTGGTGTTGGCCGCGACCTTCTTCACCGCGCGATCGGTGAACAGGCGGCGGTTGCGGCAATTGGCGTTATTCCAGACCGGGTCCTTGCCCTGCGGCAGACGGTAGTTCGGATTGTGGGTCGGCAGATAGCCGCCCCTCGCCCAGGCGACGCAGAACACGATACGGGGATCGGATTTCTGAATCGGATCCTGGATCGCGGGCAGGACGCGGTCGGTGAACTCGACGTAATTGGTGAGGAATTGTTTCGGATCGGTGCCGGGAATTTCGCGGTACTTCTCGTCCATGAGCTGGTCGAGCGTGATATCGCCGCGATCGACCGCGGCTTCGAACTCGGCGGAGATTCGCTTGGCGGTTTCGATGACCACGCGGATCAGCGGCGCGTCCGACGTCGCCACGCCGCTGTCGGCGATCAGCGCGATCAGGCCTTCCGAGGTGTCGAGCAGTTTTGCGATCCGTTGGTCGGCACTCCTGAGATCGCGCGAGGACAGATCGACGCCCTTGGCAAGCTCGTTGAGCTCGCCGATCACGGTGTCGCAATGCCCGAGGTTGGAGGTCGCAGCTCGCGTGACGCTGCCGATCTCCGCCTCCACTGAGGCGAAACCCTGCTGGACGCGCGAGATGATGCTGGAGATCTGCTGGGCGCCTTCGCCGGCAGTCTTGGCACGCTGCGAAGCGTCGCTGCTCTCGCCGATTAGGCCTTCGATCTGGCCGTCGAGATCGCGCACGGTGTCGGAGATCTGATGTGTGGCCTGGCGAGTGGCTTCGGCGAGGTTCTTCACCTCGCTCGCGACCACGGCGAAGCCGCGGCCGGCATTGCCGGCGCGCGCGGCTTCGATCGTTGCGTTCAGCGCGAGCAGATTGGTCTGCTTGGCGATCGCCTCGATCGAGCCGGAGACCTTTGCGACCTGGGCCAGCGCCGAGCCGACGGCGCTCAATCGCGCCTCGATCCGCTCCACCGCGGCGACGAGCTCGGAGATGTGGCTGACGGCGGTATCGACTGCGCTGCGCGACTGCGCGATCTCGTCGGCCGCGGCGGACGACGTCGTTTGCACTGCCTGAGATGCGTTGGCGATTTCGTGGTTGGCCGAGACCATCGTCTCGGCCGTCTTCTGGAGGTGGTGAAACCGTTCCGACTGGTTGGCGACGCGGCTTGCGACTTCCTGGACATTGCCGGCGATGTCGGCGAGTTCCACGCCGAGGCCGCCGATGCGATCGGCGAGTTGGTCGATGAGCCGTTCGGCCAGCGTCCGGTTGGAGCCGGTGTCCATGACTGCAAGTTGTACGGCGGACATGTGCGATGAGTCCTCAAGGAGAGCCGTTCGCCGGCTCACGGCGGCATTCCCATTCCAGCTTCAGCTTTAAAGGATGATTCGCGCCTGCCGTCTTGCCTGAGTGTGCACTACAATTTGTAGGCCGTCCTGAATCCGCCCCAGTGCCGGCCCTGCACCCGGATGGGGACGTCGATCTCCCGCATCATCACGGTGTTTCCGTTGCCCATGTCGCGCGCATAGCTCTGGACCAGGTACGAGCGCAGGTTGCGCGCGGCGGCGAGCCCCGCCGGATCGTTGAATATCCGCCGGTTGCGGCTGTTGGCAGTGTTCCAGGCCACCTCGCCCGGCCGCTGCGGATGCGAATAGATCTTGTTGTGCACCGGCAGGAAGCCGTTGCGATCAACCATGGCGCAGAACGCCATGCGCTGGTCCTTTGCCAGGAATGCCTCCTGGAACGGCGGTAGCGCGCGGTCGGCCCAGTCCAGATAACTTGTGCGATATTGCTGCGGATCGGTGCCCGCAATTTCTACATAGTCGGTGTCGAAAAGGTCGTCGATCTTGACCTCGCCGCGCGCGACCGCCTGCTCGAATATCTTCGTCAGGGCGTTGCCGGCTTCCATGGCACGGGTGACGAACTCCGTGTTCTCCTCATGGATCGACCACAGCCTGTCCTCGATCTTCTCGCGGAGCTCGGCATTGGGGCCGACGAATTGCGCGCGGGCGCCGGCTTTGGATTGCTCGACCACGCGCAGGCGGCAGGCGCCGACGTTCTCGAGGGTGCCTTCGACCAGCGCTTGCGGCGCAAGCCGGCCTGCGTCCGCGCCGCCGATCAGCACGCCGTCCATCGCGATCTCGTAGACTGGCATCACGCCGCGCGCGGTTTCGAACTTGAGATGGCAGGGCAAGCGCTCGGTCTTGCGGCGGTCATCGTGCTCGCTCTGGCGGAGCAGCACGGCGCAACGCGACTTCAGCTTTTGCGCGAAGGTAGTAACGGCGCGGCCGGCGCTGGCGACGTTCTCGCCATGGGTCTCGGCCGCTTTGGTGGCTGCATCGATCTCGGCCGCGCTCTCGCCGACCGAGACGATGAAGTCTGAGGCGCTGGCAGCGTTGCCGGAGACTTCGCTGGTGGTGGCGTTCTGCTCGGCGACGGCGCCGTTGACGGTCTCGAACACCGGGCGGATCGCCTCGATCGCCTGCGAGATGCGGTGCACGGCATCCGCAGAGCCGGCGGCGTCGCGCTGGAGTGCATCGATCTTTTTGGTGATCTCTTCGGTCGCGCCCTGGGTCTGCACTGCGAGCGCCTTCACTTCCGTCGCGACAACTGCAAAGCCTTTGCCGGCCGCGCCGGCGCGCGCGGCCTCGATGGTCGAGTTGAGCGCGAGCAGCGTCGTCTGCCGTGCGATCTGCGCGATCAGATTGACGACATTGCCGATGGCGGCGGAGGACTCGCGCAGGCGATCGACATTGGCGCGGGCTTCCTGCGCGGCGGCGCTGGCCTCGTCGGCGAGCTTGCCTGCCTCGCGAACCTGCGCTCCGATTCCCAGTGCGGACTGCGTGAACTTGTCGGCGGCATGGGCGAAGGTCGAGGCGGTCGATTGCGCCGCGTTGGTGCGGCCGGTCAGGGCGTCGGTGCGGTCGCGAATGGCGGCAAGGGTTGCCGCGGTCGCCTCGGCGCCGCCGGCCACCGAATTGGCGGCGCGCTCGAGCTGCCGGATCATCGCGCCGAGCTCGAGTTCCAGCAGTTCCAGGATCTCGCGGGCCGAGTCGCCATCGGCGGTCCCGGCGGGCTCGGAATGAGCCACCGGTTGCGCAGCCTGCGGGGCTGCCGCAGGCGCAGCCATGTCCGGCAGACGCTTCCGAAATAGTCCGAACGCCATCGGGTCTCTCTGGTCGGGGGACGGTCGGACGCTATTTTCGCAGGCTGAAATGAAGTCAGGGTTAACGATGCCTGAGACCTAGGCAGAGGCCATTACGGCGGCTACCTTTACAGTGCTACCTTAGAGCAGCAGATCCCTTTGATTCCGGTGGGTTGGCGGCCTATAAGGCCGCGCCTCCCACCCATCGGCGAACGATCCCAAGACCCTTCAAGAGACCACGCATGGCCGGACATTCCCAATTCAAGAACATCATGCACCGCAAGGGGCGGCAGGATGCCCAGAAGTCGAAGCTGTTCGGCAAGCTGGCGCGGGAAATCACCGTCGCGGCCAAGCTGGGTACACCCGACCCCGCCATGAACCCGCGCCTGCGCGCCGCCGTGATCGCCGCGCGCCAGGAGAACATGCCGAAGGACAATATCGAGCGCGCCATCAAGAAGGCGCTCGGCAGCGAGGGCGAGAATTATGACGAGATCCGCTACGAGGGCTACGGCCCCGGCGGCGTCGCCGTCATCGTCGAGGCGCTGACTGACAACCGCAACCGCGCCGCGTCCGATATCCGCTCCTTCTTCACCAAGTCCGGCGGCAATCTCGGCGAAACCGGCTCGGTCTCCTTCATGTTCGACCGTACCGGCATCATCGAATACGATCGCAGCGTCGCGTCTGACGATGCCGTGCTGGACGCGGCAATCGAGGCCGGCGCCGACGACGTGATCTCCGGCGAGGGCGGACACGAGATCTACGCCTCGACCGAAAGCTATCGCGACGTCGCCAAGGCGCTGGAAGCCAAGTTCGGTGAGCCGCGCAAGGCCGCGCTGATCTGGAAGCCGCAGAACACGGTGTCGGTCGACGACGAGACCGGCGAGAAGCTGCTCAAATTGATGGACATGCTGAATGAGCACGACGACGTCCAGAACGTCTACGCCAATTTCGAGGTGTCGGACGCGCTGATGGCGAAGATGGGCGGCTAGGCCCTCAACCCTCCGCTGTCGTCGCCCGGCTTGACCGGGCGATCCAGTATTCCAGAGACGTTCGAACAATACCGATAAGCCGCGGCATACTGGATACCCGCCTTCGCGGGTATGACACCGGAATGTGTGCTGAGCGGCGGTGCGCCCCGCGGTATCCCACTTCCCCTGTTACTTCCGTTCTGTTTCTGTTTCGCTTCGGGCGGCCAGCCGCTATCACTGGCCCATGACTGCGCTCCCGATTCGCGGCCCCGTTCGCATCATCGGCATCGACCCCGGCCTGCGCCGCACCGGCTGGGGCGTGATCGAGGCTGAGGGCAACCGTCTGATCTACGTCGCCTGCGGCTCGGTGGAACCGCCGGACGACTTGCCGTTGGCGAGCCGGCTGCTTGCGATCCATGAGGGGCTCGCGGCCGTTCTGTCCGATCACCGGCCGATGGAAGCCGCGGTCGAGCAGACCTTTGTCAACAAGGACGGCGTTGCGACACTGAAGCTCGGCCAGGCCCGCGGCGTTGCCATGCTGGCGCCCGCAATGTTCGGCATCGTTGTCGCCGAATATGCGCCGAACCAGGTCAAGAAGACGGTGGTCGGCGCCGGTCACGCCGACAAGCAACAGATCGCGATGATGCTCAAGATTTTGCTGCCCAAGGCCGAGCCGCCGTCGGCGGATGCCGCCGACGCGCTCGCCATCGCCATCACCCACGCTCATCACCGCCAGAGCACCGCGCTCAGGCTGAAGGTCGTGGGGATATGATCGGCAAGCTCAAGGGGCTGATCGATACTTACGGCGAGGATTTCGTCATCCTCGACGTCGGCGGCGTTGGCTATCAGGTGCATTGCTCGTCACGCACGTTGCAGCATCTGCCGTCGCCGGGCGAAGCGGCCGTGCTGTCGATCGAGACTTATGTCCGCGAGGACCAGATCAAACTGTTCGGCTTTCGCACTGACCAGGAGCGTGAATGGTTTCGCCTGCTCCAGACCGTGCAGGGCGTCGGCGCCAAGGTCGCGCTCGCCGTGCTCGGCACCTTGTCGCCGGCTGACCTCGCCAATGCCATCGCGCTCCGCGACAAGGCGGCGGTCGCGCGCACGCCCGGCGTCGGCCCCAAGGTCGCCGAGCGCATCGTCACCGAACTGAAGGACAAGGCGCCGGCCTTTGCCAATGTCGATCCGGCCGTGGTGCATCTCGCCGGCGCCGTCGACGACCAGCGCGCGCCGCGCCCCGTGGCGGATGCGATCTCCGCACTGGTCAATCTCGGCTACGGCCAACCGCAGGCCGCCGCGGCGATTGCGTCGGCTTCGCGTAGTGCGGGCGAGAATGCCGAGACCGCGCAGCTCATCCGCCTCGGCCTGAAGGAACTCGCGAAGTGAGCGATCCCAAGGCCAATCGCATGGTCTCGCCCGAGCGCCGCAGCGATGATGTCGGCGACACCGCGCTGCGCCCGCAATCGCTGTCCGACTTCGTCGGCCAGCAGCAGGCGCGCAAGAACCTCTCGATCTTCATCGAGGCGGCGCGCAAGCGCGGCGAGGCGCTGGATCACGTGCTGTTCGTGGGTCCCCCGGGTCTCGGCAAGACCACGCTGGCGCAGATCGTGGCGAAGGAGCTGGGCGTCGGCTTTCGTGCCACATCGGGGCCGGTGATCGCCAAGGCCGGCGATCTCGCCGCTCTCCTCACCAACCTCGAAGAGCGCGACGTGCTCTTCATCGACGAAATCCATCGCCTCAGTCCGGCGGTGGAAGAGGTGCTCTATCCCGCGATGGAGGACTTTCAGCTCGACCTCATCATCGGCGAGGGCCCGGCGGCGCGCTCGGTGAAGATCGAGCTGTCGAAATTCACCCTCGTCGGCGCTACCACGCGCGCTGGCCTGCTGACCAATCCGCTGCGCGACCGCTTCGGCATTCCGGTGCGGCTCAATTTCTACACCATTGAAGAACTGGAAAGCATCGTCAGCCGCGGCGCGCGCGTGCTCAATGTCGGCATGACCGCCGATGGCGCCAACGAGATCGCGCGCCGCGCCCGCGGCACACCGCGCATCGCGGGCCGTCTGCTCCGCCGGGTCCGCGACTTCGCCTCGGCGGCCGATGCCGACAAGATCGACCGCAAGATCGCCGACCACGCACTCAGCGCGCTCGAGGTCGATGCCGCAGGCCTCGATGCCATGGACCGCCGCTACCTCACGACCATCGCGCAGAACTATGGCGGCGGCCCGGTCGGCGTCGAGACCATGGCCGCCGCTTTGTCCGAGCCGCGCGATGCGATCGAGGACATCATCGAGCCCTATCTGATCCAGTGCGGCTATCTCCAGCGCACCCCGCGCGGCCGCCTGCTCACCTCGCACGCCTTCCGTCATCTCGGTCTCGCCGAGCCCTCGCGCGACGCGGCCCAGTTCGGCCTGTTCGGCTCGGACGAGAGCGACGACTGATTTGCGCAAGTGCAAAGTGCTCCAGTTCTCATGAATTTCCGGTAATCTTGTGCAGGTCCCTGCACGGAGATGCAGACGGTCTGCACGAGCGCACCCCAATTCCGCTCCAATCGGGTCGCATCGAGAACCAGCATCACCATCGAGCGTCCATGATCACTCGCCGTCATTTCATCCGTTCCATCGGCGCCCTGTCCGCCCTCGGCGCCTCGACCGCGGCCTACGGTGTCGGCGTCGAGCCGATGCTGCGGCTCCGCGTTACCCGCTATCATCCGACGCCGCGGCAATGGCCGACGGATCTTCCGCTGAAAATCGCCGTCATCGCCGACATCCATGCCTGCGATCCCTGGATGCCGCTGGAGCGGATCGAGGCCATCGTCGACCGCACCAACGCGCTGAATGCCGACCTCATCGTGCTGCTCGGCGACTATGTCGCCGGCCTGCACCAGGTCACCCGTACCATCCCGTCGAGCGAATGGGCCAGAGTGCTGGGCGGCCTCAGGGCGCCGCTCGGCGTTCACGCCGTCATGGGCAACCACGATTATTGGGACGACAAGACCGTGCAACGGGCCGGGTATGGCCCAACCATCGCGCATCGGGCGCTGGAAGCGGCCGGTATACCCGTCTACGAGAACGATGTCGTGCGTCTCACCAAGGACGGCCGCCCGTTCTGGCTTGCGGGTCTCGGCGATCAGCTCGCCTTCCTGCCGGCGCGACGCTTCCGCAGCATGGTGCACTTCGGTGCCGACGATCTCAACGCCACGCTCGCCAAGGTCACGGATGACGCGCCGATCATCCTGCTCGCGCATGAGCCTAACATCGCGCCGCGCGTCCCGGCGCGCGTCGCGCTGCAACTGTCCGGCCATACCCATGGCGGTCAGGTGCGCCTGCTTGGCTGGTCGCCGGCGGTCCCGCCGCAGCATGGCATACGGCTCGCCTATGGCCATGTCCGACTGAAATGCGACGTGATCATCTCCGGCGGCCTCGGTTGCAGCATCATGCCGCTCCGCGTCGGCGTGCCGCCTGAGATCGTCGAGGTGACGCTGGGTGGGACGAGGCGGCCGGTTGTATCCTAGCTCGGCTTGCGCGGCCGGCGGTTTTTGCGCAAAACGGGCTGGTTATCGACAAGCCAAGAGGCTCGCGACGTGACAGCTCATCTCGACGGCGAGATCCGCGACGGCCGCCACCACATGCAGGTCCGCGTCTATTACGAGGACACGGATTTCCCTGACTTGCCATTGTCGTAGTAGGCAAACGTGCTGATTTCTCGCTCCTTGCTACGGTTTTCAGGGAAAAGCTTCTTGCCGTAAAGCGCGGAGCTGTTTAGGTAGGGGGTATATTCGTAGGGCATCCGCTTGGGAACCGGATGCACTACTATGCATTCAATCAAGTTGCGGAACGCGACGCGAGTTTCGATCGCCTTCGGATTCGTCTTGAGCGCGGTGACCAGCCTTCTAACCTCCGAACGGTATCCGTCACTGAATTTCGAGTGATCGAAGCCGATGACATTTTCGCCGCCACCGCCCAGCAGCCGCAAGCGCTCTTCAACGCTTTCCCGCTCCACGTCGCACTCATCGATCCGCTTGAGCAACTCGTCCGGCTTCCGACGGCTATTTGCGATGGCATATGACAGGCGTTCGATCTCGGTAGTCAACACGCGGCGTCGACGCTCTAGCTTAGCGTGTTCGCTGCCCTTGTTCCGATCGTTTTTGCGCTCCTCCTTCCAGGCACACATCGCCTCTTCAATGGCTTTCGGCGAAAGCAATTTCAGTTGGATTTTGTCGGAGGCATCCTCGAGCAGAACGTCCATGTCGAAGCTGCGGGTGTGCTCGCAGGTGCCCCGCTGATGCGCGCTCGCGCATGCCGCGCGCGGTGCACCGTTACGCGAGGATTGAGCGATTCGCATGTGGCCATTGCAGACGCCGCACCGGAGCACACCGGCAAGCGGGTGCTCATTGTTGCGCGGGATCACGGCGCGACGCCGCGGCTTGCCAGTCGGTCCGAACATAGATACGGCGCGCGCGCTACGAACCTCCTGCGCTCGATTCCAGAGCACTTGCGGAACGATCCGTAGCTCCGGCTTTTTGACTATGATGTGGCGCTCTTCTGGATTGCGGCGCTTCTGTTTCTTCTGGGTCTCCGGGTTGAGAATTGTCGAGCGAACGTTCCAATGTATCTCGCCGATATATAGATCGTTGCCGATAATGCCGCGACCATGCCGACCGCCTGTGATGCACTGATGATTCCAGGTGGTACGACCAGCCTTGTTCTTGTGACGAGTTGCACCGGGTGAGGGCACGCCTTCGCGGGTGAGATCAGCGGCGATAGTTCGGGTCGAGCGGCCCGCTGCATATTCGGTGAAGATGCGGAGCACAATCTTTGCTTCGTTCTCATCGATCACGCGTTCGCCCGGCGCGCCCGGCCTCGGTCGATAACCATAGGCGTATGAGCCAGGAATTCTTCCGTTGGCAACAGCGTTGTCATGGCCGCGCCGAACCTTTTCGGCGAGCTGCGGCTTGTAAATCGTGTTGTAGAGACTTGCAATGCTGATGTCAGTGGCGGTCGCATAGACCCCTTTCTGATCCATCAGCTCGACGCCATTGAACTCGAAAACCTGCTTGAGACGCTGGATGGTTGCGGGATCACGCGACAAGCGGTCGAAATGTTCAACCACGACCACGTCAAAGTCCTGGTTTCGCACCCCGTTGAGCAAACGTTGATAGCCGTCCCTCGCACCTTCGGTAAGACCAGATTTTGCGGCATCCACAAACTCGCCGATGACATCGAGGTTGTTGCGCAATGCGACCTTCCGGCAGAGCAATAGCTGACCGTCAATCGAGGTCGCCTTTTGCATGTCGCTGGAATAACGGGCGTATAGTACGGCCGTTTTCTTCGATGACGCTGTCGTCATGCCGGTCCTCTATCGGCTGCCCCGAACCGTGATGTTCATCCCGTGCGAGCTGACGTCCGATAGCACGCGCCAACTCAAACCAGATTTCGTCATTGTCCGGATTATCCCAGCTCTGACGATGGGAGGGGGCAAGCGGTCGAATGGTCGCTCGTTGTCTTCGGAGAGATCGGATGCGGGCACGCATTTGCAAACTCGCAAGCAGAAGCTAGCGTAAATTTCTGCGCCGCGCTACAGCCAAGCCGCAGCGATTACTCGCAACGCTTCGCTCATGCTGACCTCGGCAGCGTCGAATGAAAATGAATTTCTTGAAGTGCCGCGGCGCGCGTGAGGGCATTCCTGGCGATGAGGCGCGTAGTCGAGAGCAGATGTGCTAAGCAAAGCGGAGTAAAAATACTTACGGGTGACGGCGGCGTAAGTCTGTTGCTGGGGCCGGTGCATAGCGGACCCGTTCTCGGTTCACGCGGCTTCTCGTGCAGATGTGTAGTGGCTGCCGCGGAGCGCCGGCTCGTCCATCAATAAAATTTGGCCGCTGGCGGCGAATTGTAGCGCACAGCCCAGACGCGGTGGTCCGCCCCCAAGGAGCCGTCGCTGATTGGGTCTTTCTTATTCCGCTGGTTCGATCACCCCCCTTGCGTTGAGCCTCCCAGAGCAAGCATTCGCGTCTGCGTGAGCTCCGTAATCGCGCGTCGAAAAGCACTGTCAGAGAAACGCATAGTTCTGATAGAGTGCTCCCGCTCCGATATCCAAGGAGTTCAAAATTGAACTCGCTGCCCAGGTCCGTCCGGCGTCTGGATCCTCATGGATTTCCTCCATGTCGGCTGGCGAGACACCGTCGGATGATGCCCCGTGGCGCCTCACCAGCGCTGGCGAGATACGCGAACCGCTGGCCTGTGGTGGGAGGTGCACGCCGCCGAGTCTGCCGTCTCGGCTAAGATCGGGTTGGGCAGATACGGTTCGCCGTTTTCCACGAGGAATCAGCCAGCCCGCAACGGGAACCTCGCTCCGTCCAGGCGTTAGCATAGCCGCCCCGGTGCGTCGGAGTGGTGTAAATTATGTTTCTTCCTATTTTAATGAATGTTGTCGGGCTTATGCGTCCATGTTTTGCGGGAACGGAGACCGCGATGCCAAAGCATCAGACCTCGCTTGAAAAGATCGATCGGCGAGCGCGTGGCGGTGACGGTTGCGGCCGGCGACGTGCGCATCCGCCACGGCATGCGCGAGGTTGCGGTCCATAAGCAATCGGAAGGTCGCCGGCTGCGGATCATCGATTCCGCCCACCTCGACGGGGTTGCCGGTCGCACTGGCGCCTTCTGCCGACCGGCAATCGCGACACCGACAGTGCCGGCGCCTTCACTGCCCTCGTTGTTGCGTCCTCTTGCCGAATACGAAGCAGCGATCGGAGGGAGCTTCTGATGGCGCGTACAAAGAAAGCTACCGAAGCGCCAATCGATCGGCTCGAGGCCATGCTGGTGTTGCAGCTCTCCGGCATCCGCGACCAGCTCGACAACCTGCTCGAGGAGGCGGCGCGCGCGAACCTGTCGGCGCGTGAGACGCTGATCCTGCTGTGCGAGCGTGACATCGCGCGCAAGGATCATCACGTCTACGAGGATGAGCCCTACAAGTTCACGCTGCTCGAAGGCGTCAAACGTGTGCAGCTCGCCGAATCCGCACTCAAGAGCTGGAAGGAGCGGCGCTGGATCGACGTCGCCCCGATCAAGGCCTGAGGTCTATTGCACAAGTGTCGATGTCTGTTGAGCCGTCATTGCGAGCGAAGCGAAGCAATCCAGAATGCCTCCGCGGAGACAGTCTGGATTGCTTGGTCGCGGAGTTTAGGTCCGGCCGGCCGAAGGCCGGACCGGGTGGCTCCTCGCAATGACGGGGAGAGGTCCGAAATCATGAACAGGCCCGTCCAGCCGATGTCCTCATTGTCGCTCAAGCTGCCGAAAGCCGATCGTTCGATCGAGAATTCCCCGCAAAGCTCGAAGGTCCGCTCAACTGCATCGCGTTCTCGGCCGTGCACATTGTCGCCGATGCCTTTGCGACAACGATCCCTGGCTCTCGGTCGCGGTCGATTGGGACAAGACCATCGCGTTCCGCGAGCACGTCTGGGATCTCGGGCTTGGTGTCGCCGAGGCCATGGACAGCGCGCAGCGCGGCATGGGCCTGGACTGGCCGACCTCGCTGGAGCTGATCACGCGCTCGGTGTCTGCCGCGAAGCGGCGCAATGCGCTGGTGTTTTCGGGCGCCGGCACCGATCGTCTTGCCTGGAGGATGCCAAGACCATCGACGACGTGATCCGCGCCTATGAGGAGCAGATCTCCGCGGTCGAGAAGGTCGGCGGCCGCATCATTCTGATGGCATCGCGCGCTCGCAAAAACTCGGCCGGACGCCGACGACTACGCCAAGGTATATGACCGCGTGCTGCCGCAGGTTCGAGAGCGCGTGATCATCCACTGGCTCGGCGGCATGTTCGATCCCGCATTGACGGGATACTGGGCACAAGATCTCGACGAGGCGATGGACACCACCGTTGCCATCATCAACGGCAACGCCGCCAAGGTCGATGGTGTCAAGGTCTCGCTGCTTGACAAGCAGCGCGAGATCGACATGCGACGGCGCCTCGACAAGCGCATCAAGATGTACACCGGCGACGACCTCAATATGCGGAGCTGATCGCCGGGATGAGCGGGGTTTCTCGCACGCGCTGCTCGGCATCTTCGACGCTATTGCGCCGGCGGCGTCCTACGCGCTGTCGCGATTGGCCGCCGGCGACGAGGTCGGCACGACGTGCTCGGGCCGACGGTGCCGCTGTCGCGCCACATCTTCAAGGCGCCGACGCGCTTCTACAAGACCGGCGTCGTATTCATGGCCTATCTCAAGGGCCACCAGGACCATTTCACCACGGTCGGGGGCCAGGAGAGCGCGCGCTCAGGTTTGCCAATGTTCAGGTTTGCCAATGTTCAGATTGACAGCGCTAGCCTTGAGCGGATTTTGCCCAGCCGGGACGGGACTTCAACCGGATTCGCGGCGATCTCGGCTTCCGGCCGATTTAGAACCCGAGGATACCTTTTGATAGTCTCAAAGGTTGCGTCGCACCAATTAGCTTGACTTTAGCGCGGGTGAGTGCTTGCTCACTCACATGAGCTCATTGCGTATGACGAGCGACCTGAGGCGTCAATTGATCCTCCGTGCCGCGAAATGCTGTTTTGCCCGGCATGGCTATACCGGCACCACGACCAAGAGCGTGGCGGCCGCCGCTGCTATTTCCGAGGCGCTGCTGTTCAAGCATTTCCCCTCCAAGGCGGCGCTGTATGCCGAGATCCTCAGCGATGAGTGCGAGGCGGAACCAGCATTGATGGAGCTGCTCGAGCGGGAGCCGTCGACGGCTGCCCTGGTCGAGCTGATCCGCGGCATGGTCCGGCACTTCCTTCAGATCGCCGACGGTCCCGACCAGGAGGAGGCGCAGCGCCTGCGACTGATGGCCACGAGCCATTTGGATGGTGGCGAATTCGCCCGTTTGCTGTATGCCAAGATCGAAACGCTGATCGGGCCGGTGTTCGTTGCCGCGCTCGAGCGTGCCGTTGCCGCCGGGGACGCGCGGCCGTGGACCGGCCATCCGCTCAATCTTTTCTGGTTCGCGCATCATTCGCTGATGACGGCGGCACTGACCAGGCTGCCGGCCACGCCCTGTCTCGCTTACGGCAAGGCGAACGACCTCGAGCGGCAGCTCTGTGAGTTTCTCCTGAGAGGTATCGGACTTAACGACGCCGCAATTGCTGCGCATCTGGGCCACAATCAGGCCGCGAATGCCGGCAAGACGGCGATTGCAGAAAGTGCATGACATGAACATCGTGACCGAACACAAGATTTCGGGCGAACCGATCGACAACAAGGCTCCCAAGCGACCGGTTCGGCCGGTGCTGTGGTTCATCATCGTCGGCACGCTGCTCAGCGTGCTCGTCGGTGGCCTGGTCTGGTTCAACTATTTCCGCGGCCAGATGATCAAGCAGTTCTTCGCCAACAACAAGCCGCCGCCGACCGCGGTGAGTGCGGCTGAGGCGAAGTCCGAAGTGGTGCCGAACCTGTTGACCGCGGTCGGCGGCCTCGCCGCCGTGCACCAGGTCGACGTCAGTGCCGACGTCAACGGCCGCGTCACCGAGATCAAGTTCGAGCCCGGTACGCGTGTCGAAGCCGGCACGCCGCTGGCGCAGCTGTTCGACGCGGCCGAGCAGGGCGATCTGGCGAGCTTCAAGGCGCAGGCCACCGTCGCGCAGTTGTCACTCGACCGTGCCAAGCAGCTGGCCTCGCGCCAGTTCGGCCCGCAGGCGACCGTCGATCAGGCTCAGGCCGCCTACGACCAGGCGCAGGCCGGCATCGCCAAGACCGAGGCGCTGATTTCGCAGAAGCTGGTCCGCGCGCCGTTCTCCGGCGATCTTGGCATACGCAAGGTCGAGGTCGGACAATATCTGACGGCCGGCACGGCGATCGTATCTCTGACCGATCTGTCGCAGCTGTGGGCGAACTTCACGGTGACGGAAAAGGACTCGGGCAACCTCAAGGTCGGCCAATCGGTTCGGCTCAAGGTCGACGCCTATCCGGGCCGCACCTTCGACGCCAAGATCACCACGATCGAGCCGCAGATCTCGGCCGACACCCGCAACATCCGCGTGCAGGCGACCGTCTCCAATCCGGAGAAAATCCTGAAGCCGGGCATGTTCGTGACCACCACCGTGGTGCTGCCGGACAAGCCGGCGGTGATCACCGTGCCGGAGACGGCAGTCGACTACACGCTGTACGGCGACTCCGTGTTCGTGATCACCGAGAAGAAGGAAGAGGACGGCAAGACCAGCCTCTCCGCGGTGCGCACCTTCGTGCAGACCGGCAGCCGGGTCGAGGGTCGCGTTGAAATCCTCAAAGGCGTAAAGCCGGGCGACAAGGTCGTCGCCGTCGGCCAGCTCAAGCTGCAATCGGGCGCGGCGGTGTCGATTTCGACCGACCCCGCTCCGCAGATACCCGCGCAGCCACCGCGCTACTGATTCCCCACACTCAAGTGATCCGGCCTGGCCGGGTCACTTTTCTTGAGACATAGAAATCGAGATCGCCGCGATGGCCTTTACCGACATTTTCATCAAGCGACCGGTCCTGTCGGTCGTCGTCAGCCTGCTGATCCTGCTGATAGGCCTGCGCGCGGCGATGGTGCTGCCGATCCGGCAGTATCCGAAGCTGTCGAACACCGTCATCAACATCACGACCGTGTATCCCGGCGCATCCGCGGACCTGATCCAGGGCTTCATCACGACGCCGATTGAACAGGCGGTCGCTTCCGCCGAGGGTGTCGACTACATCACCTCGTCCTCGGTGCTCGGCACCTCGACGATCCAAGTCTACATCAAGCTGAACTTCGATCCGAACCAGGCGCTCACCGAGGTGCTGGCCAAGACGAACTCGGTCAAGTACCTGATCCCGAAGGAATCCAACGACCCGATCGTCACCAAGTCCACGGGCCAGACCACGGCCGTGATGTATCTCGGCTTCTCGTCCGAGGAGCTGTCGGGCTCGGCGATCTCCGACTATCTGACGCGCGTGGTGCAGCCGGTGCTGTCGACCGTTGACGGCGTGGCCTCCGCCGACATTTTGGGCGGCCAGACCTTTGCCATGCGGCTGTGGCTCGATCCGATGAAGATGGCCGGCCGCAACGTGTCCCCGGCCGACGTCTCGGCCGCGATCGCCTCCAACAACTTCCAGTCCGCGGCGGGCCAGACCAAGGGCTACCTCATCGTCTCGAACGTCTCGACCAATACGGGCCTGACCGACGTCAACCAGTTCAAGAAGATGATCGTCAAGGCCAAGGACGGCGGTTTCGTGCGGATGGAGGACATCGCCACCGTCGAACTTGCGGCCCAAAGCACGGACGCGAGCGTCGCCTTCAATGGCGAACACGCTATCTTCATTGGCGTGCAGGCGACCCCACAGGGCAACCCGCTGACGCTGGTCAAGGGCGTGCGCGCGCTGTTCCCCGAGCTCGAACGTAATTTGCCGCCGTCGATGAAGATGAAGGTCGCATACGATTCAACCAAGTTCATCCAATCCTCGATCGACGAGGTCGAGAAGACGCTGGGCGAAGCCGTGATCATCGTGATCGTGGTGATCTTCCTATTCCTCGCCTCGTTCCGTTCGGTCATCATTCCCGTCGTCACCATCCCGCTGTCGATGATCGGCGTCTGCACCTTGATGCTGGCCTTGGGCTTCAGCTTCAACCTCTTGACCCTGCTCGCGATGGTGCTGGCGATCGGCCTCGTGGTCGATGACGCCATCGTTGTGGTAGAGAACATCCACCGCCATCTGGAAGAGGGCAAGACGCCGGTACAGGCGTCGCTGCAAGGCGCGCGCGAAATCGTCGGCCCCGTCATCTCGATGACCATCACGCTCGCCGCCGTGTACGCGCCGATCGGCTTCCTCGGCGGTCTCACCGGTTCGCTGTTTCGCGAATTCGCCTTCACGCTGGCGGGCTCGGTGATCGTGTCGGGCGTGGTCGCGCTGACGCTGTCGCCGATGATG
>NZ_JADPKG010000007.1:0-992 GCF_023073875.1 Bradyrhizobium sp. 154 | reverse complement strand
TCCCTTCCGGGCGGTGGCGTCTCCGGGGTCGAGAACGCCTATCTCAGCTACACCGGCTTGAAGCCGTTCGGCGGACGGATGGCGATCGAGGCCGGCATCATGGACCTGCCCTACACCATGGACGAGGCGACGAGCTCCAACGACATCATGTTCATGGAGCGCGCCTCGCCCGGCGTGATCGCCACCAACATCGCGGCCGGCGACTTCCGCTCCGCAGCCGGTGCGCGCTGGTTCAACGACCAGCTCTGGATCGGCGGCTATGTCACGGGACCGTCGACCGGTGCGATCCACTCCGCGTCGAGCGCGGCACCACCCGGTACCAGCGAGCAATATGGCGCCGTGGCGCGCGTGGCCGGCAATCCGATCAGCGGCAAGGATTATTCGGTGCATATCGGCGCCGACGCGCAATGGCTGATCCAGCCGCCGCGCAACCTGATCGCCAACACGCAGACGGTCACGCTCAGCGACCGTCCGGAATTGCGTCTCGACCCGACCACGCTGATCTCCACCGGCGCTATCGCCAATGCCTCAGGCGCGCAGGTCTACAGCGTCGAGGCAGCGGCGACCTACGGCCCGTTCATCGTTCAGGGTGAGTACTTCTGGTACAATGTCGATCGCACAGCCAACACCGGCGTGCCGCTGGTCGGCGCACCGAGCCTGAAATTCCAGGGCGGCTATGCCCAGGCCGGATACGTGCTGACGGGCGAAGGCCGGACCTACAATGCGGCGAACGCGGCCTATAGCGGCGTCAAGCCTGCGCACCCGTTCTCGCTGGACGGTGACGGCTGGGGCGCCTGGGAGATCGCGGGACGTTTCTCCACCATCGATCTCAACGACCAGCTGGCAACCGCCAACGGCGTCGCCGGCGGACGGCAGACGGTCTACACGCTCGCGCTCAACTGGTACGTCAACGGCAACGTCCGCTTCATGCTCGACTACCTGCACGGAACTGTGTCACGGCAGGCCTCGCCGATCTCGACCGCCGATGTCGG
>NZ_JADPKG010000109.1:0-49496 GCF_023073875.1 Bradyrhizobium sp. 154 | reverse complement strand
CGCTATGCATGAAGCACACGCAACCTGCTCTTGGCATGGCGGTCCATCGGAGCCAACCGGCTCCCGGCCTTCCCTGCGCCCTCGGCCGTTTTGAGGGTGGAGCGACGAAGCAAAGCTCGGGCGAACAAGCCGCGAGGATGCGAAGATGTGTCTGCCACCACACATTCGCTGTCATCGCCCGGCTTGCCGCCTTCGCCAAGGCTTCGGCGGGCCGAGCACTCCTGTGGGCCTCGGCGTAGCCTTGGCGGAGCCGGGACCGGGCGATCCGGTACGCCGAGACGGCAGTGCTTGAACAGAGACGCCGCGGCGTATTGGATTCCCCGCCGGAGCCTGTCATCGGGCTCGCCGAAGGCGAGACCCGGTGGCGGGGAATGACGGCGTCACCTGGAGAATCAGGCCGCCGCCTCTTGATCGTCATCGCGAGGAGCCCTTGCGACGCAGCGCGTCCGGGACACGAGATTCATGCATCGCCACCCTTCCCCGCCTCCTGCATCGCCAACGGCACTTGTAACGAAAGTGTCATGCAGCGAAACTAAACGAGCCTGGGGCCGCGGTCGCGGCCAAGCCGCCTCACCGCAGGGAGAGATTTGATGCGCCGCTCACTGGTGTTGCTGTCCGCCGGACTGACATTCCTGTCCACCGGACTTGCCTCCTCCCAGAACAACACGCCCCGCAACTTGATCCTGTTCATTCCGGACGGTCTTCGCGCGCTGAAGGTCACACCGGAGACGGCCCCGGCGATGGCCGAGGTCCGCGACAAGGGCGTCAACTTCAAGAACCCGCATTCGTTGTTCCCGACCTTCACCATGGCCAACGGCTCGGCGATGTCGACCGGACACTATCTCGGTGATACCGGCGTTTTCTCCAACACGATCTGGACCAACTACACCTCCGTCCCCGCCGGCGACACCGTGGTCCCCTTTATCGAAAACGATGCCGTGCTCGGCGACATCGACGAGCATTTCAAGGGCGACTATCTGAACGAAGAGACCATCCTGAAGATGGCCCGCGACAAGGGGTTCAGCACCGCGGCGATCGGCAAGGTCGGCCCGACCTACCAGTTCGACCACACGGACAAGCCCGACAGGGCTGGTCTGCACTCGGTCGTGTTCGACGACTCCACCGGCGGCAAGAACGGTGTCGCGCTGTCGGACGAGGTGAAGGACGCGCTGACCAAGGCCGGCCTGCCCACCGCCACGCCACCACGCGGCGACAATTCCAAGGCGGGCGACGCCAAAACCCCTGGCACCACCGTCGCCAACGTCGCGCAACAGGCCTATTTTGCCGATGTCGCCACCAAGGTGGTGCTGCCGATGTTCAAGGCGCGCAACAAGCCGTTCGTGCTGGTGTTCTGGTCGCGCGACCCCGACGGCAGCCAGCACAATACCGGTGACAGCCTCAATCAGATCATGCCTGGGATCAACGGTCCCACCTCGATGGCTGGCATCAAGAATGCCGACACCAACCTCGCCCAGCTCCGCAAGGCGCTCGACGAGCTCGGGCTCGCCACATCGACGAACATCATCGTTTCCGCGGACCACGGCTTCTCGACCATCTCCAAGGAGAGCAAGACCAGCCCCTCGGCCAAGATCAGCTATGACGACACGCCGAAGGACTTTTTGCCGATGGGCTTCCTGGCGCTCGACCTCGCCAAAGCGCTCGACCTGCCGCTGTTCGATCCCAACGACAAGAATGCAAAGATCGAAGGCAATAAGCATCCCAAGGCCGGTAACGGCGTGCTCGGCAAGGATCCGACCAAGCCCGATCTCGTCGTCGCGACCAATGGCGGCTCCGACCTGATCTATCTGCCCAACAAAGACAAGACGCTGGCGGCGAAGACGATCAAGGCGCTGCTCGAGCAGGACTACGTCTCCGGCCTGTTCGTCCACGACTCGCTCGGCCGCTTCCCCGGCACGCTGCCACTGTCAAGCATCAATCTGCGCGGCAAGGCGGCGACGCCGACGCCGTCGATCGTCGTCAACTTCCGCTCCTATGCCAGCGATTGCGGCGAGGCGCCGACCAACTGCTCGGTGCAGGTCGCCGATACCGTCCTGCGCCAGGGCCAGGGCATGCATGGCAGCTTCAGCCGCGGCGACACCATGAACTTCATGGCCGCCATTGGTCCGGACTTCAAAGCCGGCTATGTCGACGAGATCCCGGTCAGCAACGCCGACGTCGGCATGACCGCGGCCCGGCTCCTGGGCCTGCGCAGCGCGCAGAACGGCGTTCTCGTCGGCCGCGTGATCTCGGAAGCCCTGCTCAATGGCACGATGCCGAAGGCCTATGCCGGCACGCTGAAGTCCAAACCGGCCGAGGGTGGCCTGATGACCGTGCTGAACTTCCAGCGCGTCGGCAGCCAGCGCTATTTCGATGCCGCCGGCTTCCCCGGCCGCACGCTCGGGCTCGAGCTTGAGGGCGGTAAACAAAAAACGGCGGGGAAATGACCCCGCCGCTCGATCGCGTCTGCATGAGGCGCGTCGATGTTAAATGCTCAAAATCTTACATGCCAATGTCGAACACGTTGGGCAATTGGCCCGCCAGAGGCAGTGCGGTAGCGCCCAGGAAGGTCGCCACCATCGCCATTAGGCGACGGTTGTTCTGGCGCTTGCCGCGCATCTGGCCGGCGATCCACTCCAGCATCTCGCTGTTGACCTTGGAGGCATAGGACGGTGCCCAGCTCTCGATCTCGGTGTCGGCCGATAGCGCAACGCTTCGCGGCGGCACCTTTAGGCCCGAGGCGCTGGCTGCATAATGGGCAACGGACTTGGCGAGCAGGTCGTCGAACCGGCCACCGTCAGTACGTTCGGTCGCGGCCTCGTTGATCTCGAACAATACTTCGGCCTCGGTGCGGCTCACCGGCTGGTCGTTGACGGCAGTGGCCGTCAGGATGCGTACGCACCAGGCGGTGTCGTCGGCATCGAGCGAACGGGAGAAATGCACCCTTCCTTTGGTGGTCGGGCCTTCGCCCGTGATCACGCCGTCGCGCACGATGCTCAGCGCATGGGCCGCCGTATCGCGGCAGGACGGTTCGAGGGACGACGGCTCGGTAGGCTTAGGCGCAGCGGCAGACATAGTTCACTTCCAGACTTCTTCTGATCGGCCAGCATTTTCATGCCGACGTAAAGGGGTGGTTAACGATTCGATACGGGGATCGCGACTTTTCTAGATGGTTGCCAATTGGTCGCTGTCAGGACCATTTTGGTTCTAGGAAGCGCCGGGCGAGCGTGATGGAAGTCATAAACGGCATTATCGGGGCAATCGGCACCGTGTCACCCCGGGTGGAGATGTTTCGCCGCAGGCGCCGCGGTAACAGAAAGGTGCTAGAAAATCGGTCTTTCGAAGAAGGAATTCACATTTTACTTGAGCCGGTTCACTTGGCTTCGCCAAAACCCTATACTGATGATGACGGCCCGAGATGAATTCCATAGTAAATTCAAAGAGATGAGGTAGAACCATGACACTTCCGATCGGCGCCACCGCCCCCGACTTCGAAGCTGAGACCACCGAAGGGAAGATCAAGTTCCATGACTGGATCGGCAACAGCTGGGCCCTGCTGTTCTCGCACCCCAAGGACTTCACGCCGGTTTGTACGACCGAACTCGGCGCGCTGGCCAAGCTGAAGCCGGAATTCGACAAACGCGGCGTCAAGCTGATGGGCCTGTCGGTCGATCCAGTCGACCGCCATTCCAAATGGTCGGAGGACATCAAGGAGACGCAAGGCGCCGCGCCGAACTATCCGATGATCGGCGACACCGATTTCAACGTCTCCAAACTCTACGGCATGCTGCCGGCCTCGACCTCGGGCGATCCCCTCACCCGCACGCCGGCCGACAACCAGACCGTTCGCAACGTCTTCATCATCGGCCCGGACAAGAAGATCAAACTGGTGCTGGTCTATCCGATGACCACAGGGCGGAACTTCCAGGAGATCCTGCGCGTCATCGACTCGCTCCAGCTCACCGCCAAGCATCGTGTCGCGACGCCGGCCGACTGGACGCAAGGGCAAGACGTCATCATCGCTGGCTCGGTCTCCAACGACGAGGCCAAGACGATCTACCCGCAGGGCTGGAAGGAGCCGAAGCCCTACATTCGCATCGTGCCGCAGCCGAAATAACCCAACTTCCATCCCGGGATGGTCCGACCGACCAGACCTCTGGTGCGCAATTGCGCACCGGGGGATCTCGAGATTCTCTGGTGCGCAATTGCGCACCAGAGTTCGGTCCTTTGAACGGCCCGCAATGACCGCGTTGGATCAGGCCGCGTGGACGCGGTCGAGGAAGCCGTCAACCTCGGCCTTCAGATGCAGGCTCTCGCCCGACAGCGCCTGAGCGGAGGCAAACATCCGGCTCGAGGTCTCGCCGGTTTCGCTCGCGCCCTTGGCGGCGTGACGGACATTGACGGCGACATCGGCCGTGCCCGACACCGCCGCCCGAACGCTGGCCACGATGTTGTGGGTCGCGCTTTTCTGCTGCTCGACCGCAGCCGAGATCGAGCCGGCGATGCCGCTGATGCGCTCGATGGTCTGGCTGATCGCCTTGATGGCGGCAACCGATTCCTCGGTCGCGAGCTGCATGCTCTCGATCTGGTTCGAGATCTCGTCGGTCGCCTTGGCGGTCTGGCCGGCCAGCGTCTTGACCTCCTGGGCCACCACGGCGAAGCCGCGGCCGGCGTCGCCCGCGCGGGCGGCCTCGATGGTAGCGTTTAGCGCCAACAGGTTGGTCTGCTCGGCGATCGAGGTGATCAGCTTGACGACGTCGCCGATACGCGCGCCGGCTTCCGAGAGCTGCGCGATGCGCTGGTCGGTCGCCTCGGCCTGCCGCACCGCTTCGGCGGAGATCTCGTTGGATTCCTGCACCCGGCGGGTGATTTCGGAGATCGATTGGGACAGCTCGTCGGAGGCCGACGCTGCCGAACGCACGTGCTCGGAGGCGTTTTCGGAAGCTCCGGCCGAGTGCGCCGACAGTTCGGCGGTGGAGCGCGCAACATCGGTGAGTTGCCGTGCCACGCGCTCGAATTCGCCCGACGATGCGAGCACCTTGTCGAGAATGCCGCCGACGCTGCCGCGGAACTCCTCGACGAAGCTGCGAAGCTCCGCCTTGCGCTGCTCGGCCGCGGCAGTCGTTGCCGCCGCCTGCTCGCTGCGCAGGCGCGCCCGCTCCAGCGAATTGCTCTTGAAGACCGCGACGGTGCGGGCGATCTCGCCGATCTCGTCGGCGCGATCTTCGCACTCGATCGCGACGTCGCTCTGGCCGTTGGCAAGCGCCGTGAGCGAGTGCGTGACCGAGGTGAGCGGTTTCGTGACACGGCGGACGATCACCAAGGTAAGGATCAGGACCAGGAGCGCCGCGAGACCGGCCGCCGCGGCCATGCTCGAGATCGCCTGGGACAGCATGCTCTCGAACTGGGCCATGGGGATGCCGACATAGAGAATGCCGGCGACCTTGCCGGTCGCGTCCAAGATCGGGAAATAGGCGGTCATGAACGACTTGCCGAACAGCGTCGCCGGCCCCTTATAGGCCTCGCCACGACGCAGCGGCGCCTGTCCCGGATGATCGGCGGCAAGCTGGGTGCCGACCGCGCGATCGCCATTCTCCTTCTTCACATTGGTCGAGCGTCGCACGAATTGTCGGCTCGCCTCGTCGAACACGAACAGGGTCGCATTGCCGCCGACATAGGACACTGCGCGATCGACGATGGCGTGATCCCTGAGCTCGGGCATCTTGGGAATCTCGGCGCGTGCGACTGCGCCGTCCCTCACCGTGATCTTGACGTCTGGAACGGTCTCGGCAAAGGCCAGCGCCAGCGTGCGCAGATTGACCTCGATGTCGCGGAGAGCACGATCATTGAATGCGGATGTCAGCGACCAATAGCCGGCGCCGACCACGAGCGCCGTGTTCACGGCGATCAGCAGCACGGCGCACAGGACTGCCTTGGTGCCGAGCTTGAACTGCGGCAGAAGTTTCGCCGGTAGAAAGTTGGACATGAATCGAGTGACCCCCGTAGCTCCTGCATATTGATGCAATCGGCTTACGGCCCCATTAACGACCGTTTGCACCGCCGGGCGCGGGCATCCTTTCCAAATCGTAAAGAAGCCCCCTCACCACGCCAAGCGCTCCGCCCCTCATCGTCTCGCTCGGCGGCGATCTCCGCCTGTCCGGCCACCCGCCACTCCGCAGCCGGTCAGCGATCACGCGAGCGGGACGCCGCGCTCGCAGCCTACGCAAGATCCGCATAGGTTGAGCGTTGCTTTGACACAATCTTGAAACCCGCTATCGTCATCGCTCCGTTCAAACAATGGGGGACGATATGGACAACGAGAAGCCGATCACCGAGCTGGCGATGGAGACGATCACCACCGCCGTGGAAGCGACCAAGGACGCCGCAGTCGCCGCCGTCAAGCAGGTGAAGGAAGCCGCAAAGAAGGTCGCGGCGAAGAAGGCTGCCAAAAAGACGGCCAAGAAGGCTGCCAACAAGACCACGAAGAAAGCCGCGAAGAAGTCGTCCAAGAAAGCCGCAAAAAAGGCCACCAAGACATCTGCGAAGAAGGCCGCCAGGAAAGCCACCAAATCGAAGAAGAAGGCCAAGAAGGCCAAGCGCTGACCGCAACGCTCGGAAACTGCTAGAAGCGTCGATTGACCACAAAGACCGCTGTGGCACAGAGCGCCATGCCGGCAATGGCAATTGCGTCCAGCTTTTCTCCGAACAGCAGGTAGGCCATCAGCGCCGTCACGGCCGGCACCAGGTAGAACAGGCTCGCGACCGAGGTTGCCGCGGCGTGGCGGATCAGCCAGTACAACAGCCCGATCGATCCGATCGAGAGCGCCACGGCCAGCCAGGCGAGCGCGAGCACGAATTCGCGCGTCCAGTGCACCACGCGGTCTTCGAACAGAAAGGCGCCGATCGCGAAGAAAATGGTGACGGACAGGTATTGCACGAGATTGCCGGCGCGCCAGTCGATGTGATTGCAGTAGCGGCGCTGATAGAGCGTGCCGAGGGTGATGCTGATCAGCGAGACCACCGAGGCGAGCCAGCCGAGCCCGGCTTCGCCGCTCATCGGGCGGTTGTGCAGGATCAGCACGACGCCGCCGAGGCCGAGCACGAGGCCGGCCCATTGCACCGGCGTCACCTTCTCGCCGAGCCAGCGATTGGCGATGGTCGAGGTCAGGATCGGCTGCAAACCCGGAATCAGCGCGGAAAGGCCTGCCGGAATCGAATGCGCGATCGCGATCGCGGTGCCGCCGAGATAGAAGCCATGGACCAGAATGCCGGCGACCGCGCTGTGCGCAATGCCGGTGCCATCAGGCCATTTCGGCCGCGCGATCGCCGCGATGATCGCCATCAGGCCGACCACGATCGCCATGCGGATGGCGAGATAGGTCAAGGGATCGGCATTGTCGACGACGTATTTCGTGCCGATGAATCCGGTGCTCCAGAGCAGGACGAACAGGATCGGCGCCGCGCGGGCGGTCAGGGCTTCCGGATTGTGCTTCATTGCCGCCTCCTTGCCCGATGGGGCCCCATGCGGCAATACGAATTTCCGGACGAGCGATGCTGCGCTGCGACGACAGCGGGAGCCGCGGCTCAGCCGCTCACCACTCTTCCGGACAGGGGTCGATGATCTTCCAGAGCTCGACCCCGTTCTTGATTTTCTTCATATCAGTGGTGAGCCCGCCATTGCGGCGGATCCAGTCCTTCACCTTGTCGGGATAGTAGGACATCAGATCGGAGGTGCCTTCGGCGCTCGTAACCTTGATGCCGAAGGTGAAGGCCTTGTCGTAATAGGCCTGATGGAAGCCGAGGCTGGCGCGCGGCGTTACGCAGATCTTGTTCATCGGGACGATGCCAAGCACGAGCGTGCACGCCGAATTGCAGATGCCGTCGATAATGACGCGCTCGCCCTTCTCGCGCACGCGCTTGTACTTGGTCTTGTACTCCTCGACATAGCCGCCGTGGTCGCGGGTGATGTGCAGCTCGGCGCGCGCCGGCATGGCGGCGGCGAGGCACAACAACAGCAGGCTCGGAAGCATGATGCGCATGGCGACGTGACGGCGAAAGCCTTCAGGAATGGACCGGCCTCGAAGGAGCCCCCAAAAGGCCGGCGAGGGATTCTAAACCGATACTATTTGGTCACACTTGTGTGGGGAATTCGTTAAGCATCCCGAAAAGGCCAAAAATGGGCAGCTTTCGACCGCATGTCGGCAATTCTGTCGCACCCACCCGGAAATCTGCGGTTTGGGCGTGATTCCGAGCCTCCGGACCGATGTCCTGACCACCCGAAATTGCTATAAATAGCGGACCCATTCGCGCAGGTTCCGGAGAATCAGATGAGCAAGTTGAAGCTTGTAGCCGCAGTTGCTGTCCTGTCGGCTGCAATCCTAGCCCCCGGCCTCGCGGAGGCGCGGGGACACCACCGCTACCACCGCTCCTACGTCAACCCGCTGCCCTACCCGATCAGCTATCTGCACAATTACGGACCCGGCATCACCCCCGGCACCTTCGCCTATTACGACGGCCCGTCGACCAACCACTGCTACCGAAGCGCAGCCGCTTATATCGGCCAGGACGGTCGCCGGCACCCCTGCTACTGAGGGGCGCCGCTCCTTCCCGCGGGCGTTCTTATTTCGCGGCGCCCGAGAGCAGCAATTGCTTCTCGATCTCGTAGACCGATACGCCTTGTGCACGAGTCAGAATAATCGGCGCGGATCATGCCAGCGCGCGCGGTGAGGCCACCATGGTCGGGGCCGAGGTCTCGCCCGCGCTGACGTCAACATCGAGACGGCCGCCCCGTGCCCCGCAAAATTGCGCAGGATCAAGGCTGGCGGCAAGTCGTGCGAGCACCTGCCGGCGCACGCGCAACACTGAATCAGAGATGGTTTGGTGCCGTTAAGATCATCCCTGACGCTCGGCTGACCGAAGATTTGTTCATCAGCATTACATTTCGGGTCCGCCACAATTTGATCAGAACATCATCGATATCCTGCCTCGCGTCAGCGGAGGAAGACATCATGAAGCTCAAGATTGGCCTCGTCGCCGCATCCTTGTTCGGTGCCCTCGCGGTATCGCCGGCGGCGTCCGCCATGCCCATCGCGCCCGCGCCTGCAACTTCGCAGGTCTCCGACGTCGAGCAGGTCCGCATGGTCTGCAACGCCTGGGGACGCTGCTGGTGGCGTCCGAACTATTATGGGTATTACGGGCCGCGGCCGTACTACGGCCCCCGGTATTATGCGCCGCGCTACTACGGCCCACGCTATTATGGTTACGGCTATCGCCGCTGGTAATATCAAAGGGGGCCCTCGGGGCCCCTTCGCTTTTGCGAGAAGACGCATCTGGAAGCCCGCAGGGGCGCGCCCTTGGCGCGCGGGGTTGACGGTGAAAGCGCGGGCCGAGCAATAATGGGCTGTGCCATCAATGCATGGCGTAAACCCTGCAACCCTCGACAACCCGTTCGGCACGAGGTTGTCACCCATGTCTCAGGTACGACCTGCTACCTATGTCTCCGGGCTGGACAAACATAAGCGTGGCGCGCTCGGAAGGATTCGAACCTCCGACCCTCGGAATCGAAATCCGATGCTCTATCCAGCTGAGCTACGAGCGCCCTGGCCCAAAGATTGGGCCGCAACCGAGACGCGCCTGACCACTGTTGGCGAGCCCGCACAGCGGGCGGCGTTCGGATGGGTTCGAATTAGCAGAGAGGCTGCCCAATATAAAGCCCCACCCGTCGCCGTTCGAGACGAGTCGAAGGCTCTCTCACCAGGTCGTGTTGAAAAGACCGAAATGCGGCTGCTGGGCCACCAGCATCGGCCGGCCAAACTGTTGTGGCCCACCATACTGCGGCCCACCATATTGCGGGGCCGTGTGCGCTCTGGCGACCTTACGCTTGGGCTGAGCCTGGGCCTGCGGCTTCTTGGCGGCGCTGTCGGCCTTCGAGCCAGGGGTAAACTGGGCAAAGGTCTCGCGCACCCGCGCCTTGGCCGACATCTCCGCGAGGGCCGCTGCCGACGCGGTATCCGGCGGCTGCGGCGCCGCGACGGTGGCGGTCTTCATCGCAGGCGCGGCAATCGTCGGCTGGCTGGTATCGAGCACCACGCGCTCAGGCAAATGGCGATCGGACCGGATCCGGATCAGTGGCTGGTCGTTGCTCGCCGTCGCAACAGTTTGCGTCACTGGTGACGCCGGCAGAACGAAGTCCACGGCAAATAACAGTGCGAGCAAAGCTCCACCGACAAAGATGAAATACCGAAAGATGGGCATAGCCGCGCTCCGCCCCCCGCATCCCCGCGTGGGCTCTCCGCCTCAACAGGCGATCTTCTAATTGGTTCCTAGCCCAGCCGTACGGTTCAAATGGCGACGCGAAGTTTTTTGGCCAAGTCTTGCGGACGGTAACTTTTCCGCTATCGGAAAATGCAGCGCTTTACGCGCGGCGCGCTGCAACCAGCGAACACTTCGCCTGATCGGCGTTCACATTGACGTAGCCGACGGGGATCTGCGCATAGGTCTTGCGGCTCTTCATGCTGACGGGGTCCGCCAGCACACGGCTGCGATCGGTGAGATGACTGCCGTCGCGCCGCGCGAAAGCGCAGACGATCTCGACATCCTTTACGGCATAGTCATTGTCGTTTCGCAGCGTGAACGTCACCAGCGCCTTCGAGCCGAGGCCGCCGCGGCGCCAGGTCTGCGATGAAATCCTGAGACGACCGAGTTCTGCCATTGCCGGCGCCCGAGCTTCGGGGGCCGGCGCGCCCGCGCCGGCCGAATCGCCCGAAGGAGCCGTCTCGACGGCTGCCAGCTCCGACGTCCCCGACTCAGCGCTATTGCTTTTGGAGAGAGGCAGCAGCATCCAGATTCCGCAGCCGACGATGATCGCTGCCAGCAACCACAGCAAACTTCGGCCAAACGAGACGCTCGCAACCGTCACGGTCCGCGCCAATCGCTCGCCGATTCCGGCGAAACGCCTCAACCCGATCCGGTCAAGCCCAGCGTTCATGGTTTTCGTCACCGACAGCGGCTTACGCCCGTCCGACGACGGACCGAGCCGCTGGATACCTTAATCGGGAACACGAACCAAGGTTCCCGGCCGTTGCGAATCGGCAACGACGGTGGTGATCACCGGCAGGGGCCGTTAACATGCGGCGCAACATCCGAAGGTCCCATTGGGAGAGAATGAAATGCCAGTCGTCACTTGGGATCACGTCCATCTGCGCAGCCCTGATCCGGAGGCCACGGCGGCCTGGCTGCGCGACATCCTCGGTGGCGAGATCGTGCGGGCGCCCGGACGGATCGACGTGAACCTTGGCGGGGCCAGGATATTCATCGCGCCGCTCGAAGGCGACAGCGCCGTCAGCCCGCCGCCCGCGCATCCGCATCAGGGCCTCGACCATTTTGGTCTGACGGTAAAGGACATCGACGCCGTCGCCGCCGAGATCAAGGCCAAGGGCGTCACTTTCACACGCGAGCCGACGACGATCAGGCCCGGCGTACGCATCTGCTTCATCCGCGGCCCCGAAGGCATCTCCATCGAACTGCTCGAGCGCGACACCAAGTATACGTGACGCGGCGCGGGCGGCATCAGGCATCAGCCCTCCGGGCGAAGCGTCGCTTGGTGGCCTATGTCATGCTACCAGGCATAAAGCAGCGGATGGTGACGCCCATGGGGCCGTAGATCGGCCAGACCATGGTTCGTCCGACCCGGTTGGGCTCCGAGATCACGGCCTCCTCGGGCACGTCCACCCAGACGAGCTCTTGCGGCTGGCCGTCGATGCCCGAGCCGTAGCGCGGGATGCGGACACGATAGTGCCCGTCCTTGCTGTCCCAGTCGGAATCCGAGACGGCCGAGCCGTCGGCGTCCGAGCAGCAAGGCCCCTTGCCGCTTCGCAAGCCGTCGAACCAGGCCTTCAAGTCCGGATTGGTGTTCGCGAATTGGCCACGGTCACGCGCGTGCCCGAAGGAGGCCGCAAGCGCACTCAGGCCCAAGGCGCACGCGAGCCTTATCAAGCTTCGCCAGCGTGTCGCGGTGCCGCTCCGCCGTCGTTCGCTTTTGCAATTCGCGGGACGCACACTGTACAGACGCGGCTCAACGCCGCCGGAATCGATCCAGTTGCTCACGTTCGTCTTGCTCCAGCACTCCGCGGCCAGTGCGATAATGGCTATGCATTTCGCGGGCCAACTCCAATGCGCAACGTCCGGCCTCGCCTCATCATCAGAGCGTCATGACGGCGTCACGCACAAGCCGGAACAATCACGGCTCGCGACGGCGATGCCCCTGCCGCCCGCTAAACTGCCGCGTTGCGCGTGCGGATGCGCTTTGGCATAAATGCTCTACCGGTTACGCCGTTGGGCGATGGCGGCCGGCCTGCGGGACGTGATGAAGAACGGCCTCTATTCGATTCACGTGAGCCTGCTCGACGGTCGGGTCGGCAAAGGCAGCGGCGTGATCCTTTTCCGCGACGGCAAGATTCTTGGCGGCGACGCCTACCTCTATTACACCGGCAGCTACACCGTGAAGGACAACACCTTCAAGGGCGAAGTGCTGGTGCAGCGCCACACCTCGCCGCGGGGCGACGACAATCCGCTGTTCGGCGGCCCCGCCCCGGTCGGCATCGGCGTCAGTGGCACCTTCACGGAGACGCGCGGGGAGATGACCGGCACGGCGCTGGTCGGCAAGGCCAGCCAGATCTTCGGCGCGACGCTGCACAGGCTCGCCGACGTCGATTAGGGCGTGCCAATAAGTCACGACGCACGGCTCAAAACCAGTCTGCAGCAGCCTCCTGACATCCTGAGCAATAGATCGTATGCAGTGAGGATGCCTAGATCGTGGACATATCGCCCATGGGCACGTGACTCGGCGATCGAGTTCGGCCACCTCGCGGCGGCACAGGCGGTCGCGCTCGCCTGTCACCTTCACCCGAATGTCCAGGTCGCCGCCGTCCACAAGGGATGGCGCATGTACATGACCACATTCGGAGAGTTTCTCGCCATCGCGGGCGATATCGTCGTCATCCCGGCGGGCGTACCGCACGCCTCGCAAGGCGGCGCGGGCTCGATCGTCAACCATCTCTATTTACCGGGCGTTCATGCGGCGGTGAGAAGGATCTCGGGGCCGTTCTGCATCCGTAACTCGCGGGCAACCTTGCCAGAGGAGATGCTCGACGCGATCGGCTCGCATGATCCGTGCCCGAGACGTCTGACGCTGCCGGCCAAACGTGCCGCGCTGACGGAGCTGGTTTCGTGCGACGATCTCGACATCCGCACGATCGCGGCACGCCAGGGCCGATCGACCGACGGCTTCATTCGGCAGTTCAAGCGAGAGATTGGAATGACCCCTGCCGCCTATCGTCTTGCGCTGCGACTGGCAGCGGCACGCTCACGTTTGAAGTGCGGCGACACCGTCGCGGACGTGGCTTATGCCGGCTCGTTCTCCGACCAGAGCCACCTTGGTCGCCTGTTTCGGCGCGCTTACGGCGCAACGCCTGCCGCCTACCGCTGCGCGTTCGCAGATTGAGGCGGTCGATTTCGTTCCAGACGTGAATTGGCTCCAGGCGCTAAGCTGGCGCCACTTCCCATGCCATTACGAGCCGCGCATGAACCTTCTGGCAGCCTTCGTCGTCCTCTCCGCGGGCCTGAGCCTCGCCTTTCAGCAGGTGCTGAACGCCAGTCTTGGCAAGGCCATGCAATCAGGGAGGTGGGCGGCGTTCGTGAGTTATCTTGGCGGGACAATCGCATTACTGCTGGTCCTGATCGTCGTGCGCGAGCCGATACCCGCTGCCGCCCTGGCCGGACGAGCGCCTTGGATCGCATGGACCGGGGGAATTTTCGGCGCGATCTTCATCGCGACCAGCATCCTCATGGTGCCGCGCCTCGGCGTGGCGACGGTGTTGACGTTGATCGTCGTGGGTCAGTTGCTTGGTTCATTGGCGTTCGACCACGTCGGCCTGTTCGGCCTGCCGCACCATCCGATCACGTTGACACGGGCGTTGGGCGCCGGGTGTCTCATCCTGGGCGCGGCTCTCGTTCGCGGGTAACGATCGCCGGCAGCGCGGCGCGCTAGCGAGTCCGCGACCTGATCATTCCGCCGCTTGCTCGAGCGGCGCTGTGCGCGGCAGGATCATCTGGATGCGCGTGCCACCGCCCGGCTCGGAATCTAGGTCGAGCCGGCCGCCGAGCCGGTTGGTGACGATGCTGTAGACAATGTGCAGGCCGAGGCCGGTGCCGCCCTGATCGCGCCGCGTCGTGAAGAACGGATCGAAGGCACGGCGGCGGACGTCGAGCGACATGCCGCAGCCATTGTCGGAGAAGACGATCTCGACATTGTCCTTGCCGGACTCGCGCACCTGGATGTCGATGGTCCCCGGCCGGCCGTCCGGAAAGGCGTGCGCCACCGAATTGAGAAACAGATTGGTCAGCACCTGGCCGTACGGGCCGGGATAGCTGTTCATGGTGAGATCCGGCTGACACTCGACATTGAGCGTCAGATTGTGCTTTCGCAGACCGGGCCGCAGGCTCATCACCACCTGCTCGGTGAGGTCGCCAAGGTCGAAGCTGCGCTGGTCCGAATAGTTGCGGTCGGCCGCGACCTGCTTGAAAGACTGGATCAGCTCGGCGGCGCGGTTGAGATTGGAAACGAGCTGCGAAGAGGCATCGCGGCTGGTGTTGAGAAACTCGTTGAGCGTGGAGCGGCGGAGCTCGCCGCGCTCCACCTCGGCGGTGAACATCGCGGTCTTGCGCTCCAGCGCGGACGCGACCGTGAGGCTGATGCCGACCGGATTGTTGACCTCGTGCGCGACGCCGGCGACCAGGCGCCCGAGCGCGGCGAGCTTCTCCGCCTCGATCAACGAGGCCTGGGTCTCGCGCAGATTGCGCAGCGCGGTCTCGGCAGCTTCCTTGGCTTTGCGCATCTCCTGCTCGCCGCGCTTGCGCTCGCCAATGTCGAGCGCGACGGTGACGATGCGTTCGATCTCGCCTTCGGCGTCGAGCAGCGGCAGCTTGTTGACCAGCCATTGCCGCATGTTGCCGGAGGCGTCCTTGTACTCCTCCTCATAGAAGCCGAGCCCCTTGCGGAGCTTGAGCACGCGCTTGTCGCTCTCGTCAGACTTGGCTGCGCCGTAGCGCGACATCAGGTCGGCCGTGGTGCGGCCGAGCGCGTCGCTCGGCTCGATGCCGAAGATACCGGCCATGTAACGGTTCATCAGCACATAGCGCAGGTCGCGATCCTTGACGTTGATCACCGCCGGCACGGTGTCGATGACCTGCTGGAGCAGGCGCCGGCCTTCGGCGATGGCATCTTCCGCCCGCTTCTGGTCGGTGATGTCGCGCAGCGTGCCCTCGTAGCGGACGATGTTGCCCTGCTCGTCCCGCACGCCCGTGGCGCTGTCGGAGAGCCACAGGATGTTGCCGCTGCGCTGGCGAACCTGATACTCGAACTCGCGTACCATGCCGTCGCGCGCCATTAGCCGCTGATATTCGGCACGCGCCTCCGGGTGGACGTAGATCGTGTGGGCGATGTCGTTGATGCTGTCGATGAGGTGCTGCGGGCTGTCGTAACCCATCATCCGCGCCAGCGCCGGATTGGCGTTGAGGAGGTCGCCGGCCGGCGTCGTCACGTAAATGCCATCGACCGAGCCCTCGAACAGTTTTCGGTAGCTCTCCTCCGCGAGGCGCTGCTCGGTGAGCGCGCGCACCGCCGCCTCGCGCGCCGTGTCGGCCTCCTCGAGCGCGCGGCGGAACACTTCGGCCGCGCGCGCGATATCGCCGATCTCGTTGTCGAGGTCGGCCGAAGGGATCGACGTGTCCTTCTGGCCCGCTGCAAGCGCGCGAATGGAGCGCGCGATCTGGGCGAGCGGACGGACCGTCCTTCGCACCACGAACAACGCGGCGCCGATGCCGATCAGCACGCCGACCGTGCCGAGCACGATGCTCTGCCACCGCGCCTCGGTCAGCGTGCGGGCAAAATCGCGCGACAGCACGTGGCCGCGGCGCGAACTGACCTCGCGCAGCAATTCGGTGACGCGGCCGATCAGGCGGCCCTCGGTGCCCAGCACCTCGCGGTCGATGTCGGCGATCTGCCGCTCGCGGACGGCGACCGCCATGATTGCCTCGGCGTAATCGTTGACAGCCGACCTCAGCTTGCTATCGGCGGTGTCCATCGCCCGCATTCCCTCCGCGGCCTGCTCGGCCGCGGAAGGGTTGCGCGCCAGCAGCCCGAGCGCGATCCGGCTCTGCGCCTCGGACAGGCGGGAGGCCAGCTCGCGGTCCGCGGTGCCGGCGACGGCCGCGTCGAAACGGTCGCGCAGCGGTGGCAGGCCGGCGAGCAGCTGGGCGCGGCGGTCGATCAGGGTCGAGATCCGCTCCAGGCCGGTCCGATAGGTCGCAAGCCGCTCGGTGACCCCGTCGATCATGTCCTGCTGCTCGGGCGCGAGCTCGATGCGGGTCTTCTTCAGGATATCGCTTAAGGCGGAGGCCGCCTCGCCCACCTGCTGGAACTGGATGCCGGCGCCGGGATCGGTGACGAAGTCGCGCGCGGCAAGGCGCAATTCGTTCATGCGGCGATCGATGTCCTCGGCAAGGTCCCCGACGCTCTGGAGCCGCTGCAGCTCGGCGAAGGTGGTGTCGATATGCCGGATCGCAATCACGCTCGCGGTCGAGGTGACGATGATCACCGCCAGCACCAACAGGAAGCTGCCGAAGGTGAGCTGGCCGATGGAGAGCGAGAAGGTTCGCTTTTTCTCTGGGGTCGGCATCAATTCGGCGGACATTGGGGCTTTTGAGGACCAGGCTGCTGGAGGCCCAATATACGACGTATTGCGCCCCCGGGGGAACATGCCTCTGGCCGCCGAATATCCTTAATATCCGGAGCCTGCCGCCCCTTCTTCGTCTCGGACTAAGAGCTCTTGACGCTTGCCGGCCGCCCGGCCGGGATCGTCATGGCGGCAACGCCGAGGACGACGCAGGCCAGACCGATCCAGGCGGTGTGGCTCAAGGTCTCGCCGAGGAACGCGACGCTGATGGCAACCCCGATCGGGACGCGCAGATAGGCCTGCGCCGTGGTCCCGACCGAGCCCAATGTCTGGATCAGGCGGAAGTAGATCGCGAAAGCCGCCGCAGTCGAGAACACGGCCAGCGCGAGCAGCGCCAATACGGAAGTCGGCGAAGGCGACAGCCTCCAGGGCTGTTCGATCGCGAGCGAGGCCGGAATCAGCACGGCTGCGCCCGCCAGCAGCGAGCCGGCGGCCGGCGCCATGGGGTCGAGCCCCTTAAAACTGCGGCCGAAGATCGCGGCGCAGGCATAGCAGATCGTCGCGGCGACGATCGCCGCCTCCGCCAGCAGGCCGCTGTCGATGTCATGGAAGGCATTGACGCCGACGATCAGCAGGATGCCGGCCATGCCGGCGATCACGCCAAACAGCTTTCGCGGCGTCGTCGGCTCGTGACGGGTGATCAGCGCCGTGAGCAGGAAGGTGAAGATCGGTCCGGCCGAATTGAGGATCGTAGCAAGCGCAGCATCGACATGGCGCTCGCCCCAGGCGATCAACGTCCAGGGGATGACGCTGTTGAGCACGGCCTGGAAGGCGAAGCGCTGCCAGGTCTCGCGGTCGGTCGGCATCCCGATGCCGCGCGCCCGCATGACGGCCAGCAGCAAGAGGCCTGCGATCGTGGTGCGCGCCGCGATCAGCGTGACCGGCGGAATGGTGGCAACGCCCAGCTTGATGAAAGTGTAGGAGCCGCCCCAGAGCGTTGCGAGCGCGACCAGCAACGCCAGCTCGACGGCGATGTTGGTACCCTGCCGGTTGTCCATGACTTGCGTCCCATCCATTCGCGATGGACAGAACCTAGCGTGTCCGCGGCCGCCGATACTTCGTTTGGCGTCGAAGTATCTAGCCGACCGCGCCGACCTCGAACACCTCGCCATCGTAGCCGGCCTCGCGGGGGATGCGGAGCTGGCGGCCGGTTTCGGTCTTGGTCATCACAGGCATGACCGTGACGATCGACATCCCGCGGGCGTGCTCCAGTGCAGCACTCACGCTGCCCTGCTTGGCAAGCCGGATCAGATTGCGGGTGGTCGGGAACGGCAGCTTGAAGCGGCCGCTCGCCCCGCCCTCCACCGCCTCGCGCGGCGAGACCCAGATGGAATCGGTGGACTCGCGACCATCATGGGCGCCGAGCTGATCGGGCGGCGCGGCCGCAAGGAAGAACCAGGTGTCGAACCGCTTCGGCATGCCCTCTGGCGTAATCCAGTGCGCATACGGCACGAGCGTGTCGAGCGCGAGCTGAAGACGGTTATCGGCAAGGATATCGAGGAAGCTGACCTTGTGCTCGTTGAGCGCGACGCGATGCGCATCGGCGATCTCGCCGGCACGCTTGGCATCGACCGGTGCGCCCGAATCCTTCGATCGCGCCAGGAGGATGCCGCTCTCTTCAAAAGTCTCGCGGATTGCCGCGATCCGAAAGCCGCGGTCCGCCTCGCTTAAGCCCTCGCCGCCCGAATAGAGGTCGGCGCGGACCACGATCTCCTTGTCGCCTGCATCGACGCTGCCGCCGGGAAATACCAGCGCGCCCGAGTTGAACTCGATCTGATGATGGCGGACCATCATGAAGACCTCGATCTCGCCGCGGTTCTTGCCGTCGACATCCACGCCGTCGCGCAGCAGGAGGATCGTCGAGGCAGGGCGTGATGCGGCGGCTTCAGGCATGCGGCTAACCTGCGGCGCTGGATTGCGGGCCGAGATTGGCGCGCTTGTCGATTCGGGCGACGCGCGACAGCAGGTATTCGACCTCCGCCTTCGCCGCCGGCGTGATTGTCGCGCCGGGCTTGCGCTGCGCGCTGGAGGCGATGATGCCGCGCTTCTGGAGCACGTATTTGCGCACGGCAAGGCCGGCGCCCGGCTGCTGCTCGTAGCGGATCAACGGCAGATGCGCGTCGAACAGATCATGCGCGGCATCGCGCTTGCCTTCCTTCGAGAGGCGCACGACATCGATCAGGAGCTCGGGGAAGGCATAGCCGGTCATAGCGCCGTCGGCGCCGCGCTCCATCTCGAAATCCAAAAAGAGCCCGCCATTGCCGCAGAGGATCGAGAGCGGACGGAGCGAGCCGTCCTTCTGGAAATTGCGCAGCGTCGAGATCTTTTCCAGCCCCGGCCAGTCCTCGTGCTTGAGCATCACGCAGTTCGCATTGTCCATAACGATCTTGCGGATCACGGCGGGGGTGAACACCACCGAGAGCGTCAGCGGATAATCCTGAAGCACCCAGGGCACGTCAGGCCCGATCGCCTCGGCAGCCTGCTTGAAATAGCCGACGATCTGGTCGTCGGTGCGGAGCGATGGTGGCGGTGCGATCATGACGCCGGCCGCGCCGGCGTCCATCGAGGCCTTTGCCAGCGAGCGCATGGTGGCAAAACCCGGCGCCGAGACGCCGACGATCACCTGCATCTTCTTGGCCCGCTTGACGAAGCGCACCGCCACCTGCTCGGCCTCGGCGGCATCGAGCTTCGGCGCCTCGCCGAGAATGCCCAGCACCGTCACGCCGTCACAGCCGACCTCCTCGTAGAAATCGGTCAGGCGGTCGATCGAGCGCTCGTCGATCCGGCCGTCGTCATGGAACGGCGTCGGCGCGATTGCGAAAGTGCCCTTGGCGTCGGCGGTGAGTTTCATGTTCGTCTCGTCTCTCTTTCTTTTGTCATTCCGGGATGGTCCGAAGGACCAGACCCGGAATCTCGAGGTTCCGGGTTCGATGCTTCGCATCGCCCCGGAACGACAACTCAGCCTAAAACCGCCGCGCCCCCATCTTGATCTGCTCATCGGAGAAGAAGATCTCCTTGGCATGATCAACGATGTCCTGGGCCTTCCAGCCCGAGTGCGGCGGTTTCCAGCCTTCCATCTCCATCATCCGCATCTCGCGCACGCCGCGGGGCCCGGACACACCCAGCACCTTGCCGGTCTGGCCGCCCGACAAGTCGCTGACCATGTATAGCACGGCCGGCGCGATGCCGTCCGGCCCCAGCGCCGCGCCGGGGTTCTCCTTATAGCGGGGCAGGTCTGCTGTCATGCGGGTCAGCGCGCCCGGCGCCAGCGTCCATATCCGGATGTTGTACTTGCGGCCCTCGATCGCCAGCACGTTGGACAGGCCCCAGATGCCGCCCTTGGCCGCACCGTAATTGGTCTGGCCGAAATTGCCGATCAGGCCCGAGGTCGAGGAGGTGTTGACGATGACGCCGCCGCCGTTTTCCCGCATCCAGCGAAACACCGGCAGGGTGCAACAGAAGGTGCCCTTCAGATGCACCTTGATGACCTTGTCCCAATCCGCCTCGGAGGCTTTTGCGAAAGTCTGGTCACGCAGGATACCGGCATTGTTCACCAGGATGTCTGCTCGGCCAAAGTGCTTGATGGCGTCGTCGAACACCGATTGGCCGCCCTCCATGGTGGAGATGTCGGCGCCGTTGGCGACGGCCTTGCCGCCCTCGGCCTTGATCGCGTCCACCACCTTCTGGGCCATCGAGGTGTCGGCGCCGGAGCCGTCGCGGGGCCCGCCAAGGTCGTTGACGACGACCGAGGCCCCTTCCCGCGCGAACAGCTTTGCATAGGCCTCACCGAGCCCCCCGCCCGCACCAGTGATCAGCGCAACCTTGCCGTCGAGTAGTCCCATGGTGGCGTCTCCCTGTTTTGTTTTCGTGTTCCGGACAAGATGCAGCGTGAACGCTGCATCGCAGAGCCGGGACCCAGTTCTTCGTCGAGCATTCCCTGCCCCGGCTCAGCAGCGCATCACTGAGTGCTGCGCTGCGCCCGGGGCACGAGACCGACCTAACCCAGCACCGTCTTGCCGTTCTTGATCACGGTGACCCCGCGCGACTTCACCTTGGCTTCAAACGAGATCACGTTGCCGTCCTTCCAGAGGTCCATGGTTACGGTCTCGCCGGGATAGACGGGCGAAGAGAACCGGGCAACGTGCTGGCGGAAGGCCGAGGCGTCGTAATCGGCATAGGTCTGGAGCACACCGCGACAGGTGATGCCGTAGGTGCACATGCCGTGCAGGATCGGGCGCGGGAAGCCGGCCTTCCTGGCGAACTCGGGATCCGAGTGCAGCGGGTTACGGTCACCGCAGAGGCGATAGACCAGCGCCTGGTCTGGGCGCGTGGTGATGTCGATGGTCTTGTCGGGTGCGCGCGATGGAATCTTGTGCGGATCCGGCTGCGTCAGGTTCGGCCCGCCGAAGCCCCCGTCGCCACGGGCGAAGCGCGAAGCGACCAGCGTTGCCAGTTTCTCGCCCTTCTCGTTCTTTAGCACCGTCTGGTGGCTGATCACGACGCCCTTGTCCTTGCCCTTGTCGTAGACCTCGAGCACGGAGGAATCGGCGGTGATGTTCGCGGCGACCGGCAGCGGCTGGTGGAAGGTGATGTCGCGCTCGCCGTCGACCACCATCACGCGGTTGAGGTTCATCTCGCCGGGACCCGAACCCCACGCTGCGACGGACGCAAACGTCGGCACTACCTTGAGCGGCCGCGGCGTCAGCGTGCCCTCGTTGACGAAGGCAAGCTCCTTCTCGTCCATGGGATCGGCGCCTAGGCCGATGCCATAGGCGTAGAGCATTACGTCGCGGTCGGTGTAGGCGTATCTCTGGCCGATGTTTTTCAGGCATTTGAGTTCTTCGTATCTGGCGGACATGTTGTTTGTCTTCCTCCCGAATGTCTTCGGCACCGCCAGTTGAAGTGCCCTCTCCCCTTGTGGGAGAGGGCAGCGAGGACGGTGCGGCAAACTCGTTTGGGTGAGGGGTTGCTTCCGCATCGAGCAATCTCTTCGCGGAGCGATACCCCTCATCCGGCGCCAAAGCCGAAGCTTCGCTTCGGCGTCTTTAAGGGCGGCCGCCGGAGGCGGCCTATGCCACCTTCTCCCGCAAGGGGAGAAGGAAGAAAGCAATCAGGCCGGCGTGAAGAACGGCAGCGGTGCGCCGTCGGTCGGCTTGAACACCACCTTCACCTTTTGACCGATCTTCAGCTTATCGAGATCGCAGTCGACGAAGTTGGTCTGCACCGACGGCCCCTCCTTCAGCGTGACGTAGCCGATCGCGTAAGGACCGCTCGGCGACTTCCGCATCAGGCTGTAAGTGTAGATCGTGCCCTCGCCCGAAGCCTCCTCCCACACCGTCTTGTCCGAATAGCAGAACGGGCAGATCGCGCGCGGGAAGTAATGCGCTTCGCCGCAGGCGGTACAGCGCTTGATCATGAACTTGCCGCGGCCAGCGGCGTCCCAGAACGCTGCGGTCTCGGGATTGGTCACCGGGGCCGGGTATTTTTTTGCTTCGCTCATCACACGCGCTCCAGAATGGCGGTCGAGGCGGCGTGGCGAACACCCAAAAGGCCGCCCGTGCCATGGGCGATGGCGAGATCGCAATTCTTGACCTGCACCTTCGGATGCGCCTCGCCGCGCAGCTGCCTGACGGCCTCGATGATCTTGGTCATGCCGCCGCGGTTGACGGGATGATTGCTGCACAAGCCGCCGCCGTCGGTGTTGAACGGCAGCTTGCCGACGCCCGAGATCAGATTGCCATCGGCGACGAACTTGCCGCCCTCGCCCTTCTTGCAGAATCCGAGATCTTCGAGCTGCATCAAGACGGTGATGGTGAAGCTGTCGTAGATCGAGGCGTATTTGATGTCCTTCGGCGTGATGCCGGCTTCCTCGAAGGCGCGCGGGCCGGACCAGATACCCGCGGAATAAGTGAGGTCGAGATCCTTGCCGCCGCGCGGGCCCTTCATGGCCTCGCCATGGCCGATCAGGCGCACCTGAGGCTTCTTCAGGCTCTTGGCAATCTCTGGCGTCGTCACAATCAGCGCGCCACCGCCGTCGGAGACGACGCAGCAATCCATGCGATGGAGGGGATCGGAGATCATCGGCGAGTTCAGGACGTCCTCGACGGTGACGACGTCCTTGAGCATCGCATGCGGATTGTATTGCGCATGATGCGAGGCCGCGACCTTGATCCAGGCGAGCTGCTCGCTCGTGGTGCCATAGTCGTGCATGTGGCGCATGGCACACATGCCATAGGCATTGTGCGTGGTCGCGCCGTAAGCGGATTCGAAATCAACCTCTGCGCCGGCCGCGCGCGGCGGCATCACGCCGGTGCGTGGCTTGCCGGCCAGCGTGATCAGCGCGATCGAGCACTTGCCTGCCGCGATCGCTTCGGCGGCGTGGCCGAGATGGATGATGTAGGAACAGCCGCCGGTCTCGGTCGAATCGATATGGCGGAGTTTTTTGGTGTTCAGGCCGAGATAATCGACCATCGGCCAAGCGCCGCCGGGCGCATCGCCCGCGCAGAAATAGCCGTCGACATCGTCTTTGGAGAGCCCGGCATCCTCGATCGCGCCCTTGGCGACCTCGGCGTGGAGCTGGGCGGTGGATTTGTCCGGCGCATGCCGGGTCGGGTGTTCAAAAATCCCGGCAATGTAGGCCTTGCCCTTGATGGTCAAACTTCAGGTCTCCGCTCGCGTTTTTTCTTGCTCCGTTTTTCTGAACCGCGGTGGCCTGCTTGGCAAGCGCGGAAATATTCCGCCCTGCGAGAGGGTAGCGGGTGGGCCCAAATGGGGTCCGCCTCTTGTGCTGGATTGCGTCGTCGCAAGAGCTCCTCGCCAATGATGCAGGCGACAGCAGAATCCTAAAGCTGCTTTGCCCGACCGCGCAAGCGATTTTCTTTTTTAACGAAAACAACCCCATGCACAGTAGAACGGGGTTGATTTCAAAGAGGAAAATCGCAGAGCTAGGAGACCTACTCCGCCGCGATCTGCCTTGGCGCGGGCGGCGGGTTGGCGAGGTCAGCGGCGAGCTGGGCGTAGCGGGCCTTGGCGTCGTTTACGGCCTTCTCCTTCACCGGGCCGTAGCCGCGAATGCGGTCGGGCAGCGACAGCAGCTCCACGGCGGTGTCGTGCGTGACCGGCGACAGCAGGCCGAGCACGGTTGAAACGTCCTTCTCGTAGCCGGCGATCAGGTCGCGCTCGAGCTTGCGGTCGGCGCTGCGGCCGAAAATGTCGAACGGCGTGCCGCGCAGGAATTTGAATTTGGCCAGCACGCGGAAAACGTTCAGCATCCACGGGCCGAAGGCGCGCTTCTTCGGACGGCCGAGCGCATCAACGCCGCGGCTGAGGATCGGCGGCGCCAGGTTGAAGTTGAACTTGAACTCGCCCTCGAACTGGTCGCGGAGCTGCTGCTCGAAGGCGCCGTCGGTGTAGAGGCGCGCGACTTCGTATTCGTCCTTGTAGGCCAACAGCTTGGCGTAGTTCACCGCGACCGCGCGCGGCAGCGCTTCGCCATAGCCACCGTTCACCGCAACCTCGCGGACCTGGTCGACCAGCTTGCGATAACGGTTTGCCAGGCGAGCATTCTGATAGGCGGTGAGGTGCTTGGCGCGATGCTCGATGACCTCGTCCAACGTCATCGCCTCCAGCGTCTTGGGTGCAACGACCTCGTCCGTCCCCTTCAGCATGTCGGCGAAGCGCTTGGGATCGGCGACCGCGAGGCGGCCGAGGCGGAAGGCCTCCTTGTTCATCTTGATCGAGACGCCGTTGACCTCGATAGCTTGCTCGATCGACGCCGCCGACAGCGGGAACAGCCCTTTTTGATAGGCATAGCCCATCATCATCATGTTGGTGGCGATAGCATCGCCGAGCAGCTGCTCGGCCGGCTTGGTGAAATCGAAGAACACGGAGTCCTTGTGCAGCGCCGTTTCCAGCACCGCGTTGAGCTTGCGGGTCTGGAAATTGAAGTCGCGGTTGAGGACGAAGTCGGCGGTCGGGATGACGTGGCTGTTGATAATGCCGCGGGTGCGGCTGGAGTCGCAGAGCGAGATCGTGTCCTTGGCAACCGCGACCACCTCGTCGGCTGCGAGCACAAGATCGGCCGTTCCAGTGACGATGCGCGAGCAGGTCACCTCGGCCGGATGATCGGACAGGCGGACGTGGCTGAGCACCGCCCCGCCCTTCTGCGCGAGACCCGACATGTCGAGGATCATCGAGGCCTTGCCCTCGATATGGGCGGCCATGCCGAGCAGCGCGCCTATGGTGAGCACACCGGTGCCGCCGACACCGCCGACCGCGATGTTGTACGGCTTGTCGAGGATCGGGCGTGAGGCCGGCTCCGGAAGCTCGCCGATCTCGCTGAGCTCCGCCGGCGCGCGATGGCGCGGCGCACCGCCGTCGATCGTGACGAAGGACGGACAGAAGCCCTTCAGGCAGGAATAGTCCTTGTTGCAGGAGGACTGGTTGATAGCCCGCTTGCGGCCGAACTCGGTCTCGAGCGGCTCGACCGAGATGCAGTTCGACTGCACCGAGCAGTCGCCGCAGCCTTCGCAGACCGCCGGGTTGATCATGACGCGGCGCGGCGGGTCTTCCATCAAGCCGCGCTTGCGGCGGCGACGCTTCTCGGCCGCGCAGGTCTGCACGAATACGATGGCAGACGTGCCCTTGTATTCGCGGCACATCTTCATGACATTGTCGAGCTCGTCGCGGTGATACTTCTTCACGCCGGGCGCGATGGTGCCGGCCGGGTAAGCATCGGGGTTTTCCGAGACCAGATAGAGCTCGCGGATGCCTTCGGCGTAAAGCTGCTGGGTGATCTGCTGCGGCGAGAGATCGCCGTCATGGCGCTGACCGCCGGTCATGGCAACGGCGTCGTTGTAGAGGATCTTGTAGGTAATGTTCGCCTTGGAGGCGATCGCCTGGCGGATGGCGAGAATGCCCGAATGGAAATAGGTGCCGTCACCGAGATTCGCGAAGATGTGATTCTCCTTGGTGAAAGGCGCGATGCCGACCCAGGGCACGCCCTCCCCGCCCATATGCGTAAACGTTTCGGTCGAGCGGTCCATCCACAGCGCCATGAAGTGACAGCCGATGCCGGCCATGGCGCGGCTGCCTTCGGGGACTTTCGTGGATGTATTGTGGGGGCAGCCTGAGCAGAAATACGGGGTACGGGAGATGGGCGCGACCGCCTGCATCTGCGTGGCCTGGCGGCCGTTGAACCAGTCGGCCTTGACGCGGAGCATCTCCGCAATTTCAGGGTTGAGATTAAGTCGAAGCAGCCGCTCGGTCAGCGAGGTCGCAAGCGAGGCGACGCTGAGCTCGGCGGCGAAGGTCAAAAAGCGCTTGTCGTGCTCGTCCATCTTGCCGACGATGCGTGGGCGGACGTCGTCACGCCAGTTGAACAGCTCCTGCTTGACCTGGTTCTCGACGATCTCGCGCCGTTCCTCGACGATGAAGATTTCTTCGAGCCCCACAGCGAACTGCCGTACGCCCTCCGGCTCCAGCGGCCATGGCATGCCGATCTTGTAAAGGCGAAGGCCGATCTTGGCGGCGACCTCCTCGGTGATCCCGAGCTCGCGCAGCGCTTGGCGGACGTCCTCATAGCTCTTGCCGGATGCCATGATGCCGAAGCGGGCGTTTGGCGAATCCATGGTGACGCGGTTGACCTTGTTGGCGCGCGCAAAGGCGATCGCCGCAAAGCCCTTGTAGTCCTGTAAGCGACGGTCCTGCTCGAAGCGGTCGTCGGGCCAGCGCAGATTGAGGCCGCCGGGCGGCAGCTCGAAATCGGAGGGGATGATAAAGGGCTTCATCTCGTCGGTGAGGTCGATCTCGGCCGTGGTCTCCACCGTCTCCGTGATCACCTTCATGCCGACCCAGCAGCCGGAGTAGCGCGACATCGCGATGCCGAGCAGGCCCATCTCGATCATCTCGTGGATGCTCGAGGGATAGAGATACGGCATCAGCGCCGAGATGAAGGCATGGTCGGACTGATGCGGGACGGTGGAGGATTTTGCGCCATGGTCGTCGCCGGCAAGGCAGAGCACGCCGCCGTTCTTGGCCGAGCCGGCGGCATTGCCGTGGCGGAAGACGTCACCGCAACGGTCGACGCCGGGGCCCTTGCCGTACCAGATGCCGACCACGCCATCATATTGGGCGCCGGGCGAGAGGTTGAGCTGCTGCGAGCCCCACACGGCGGTCGCCGCGAGATCCTCGTTCACGCCGGGCTGGAACTTGATGTTGTACTGTTCGAGATGCTTCCGCGCGGCGAAGAGCTGCTGGTCATAGCCGCCGAGCGGCGAGCCGCGATAGCCGGAGATGAAGCCCGCGGTGTTGAGGCCGTTGGCGCGGTCGCGCCGGATCTGGGCCATGGGCAGGCGCACCAGCGCCTGGATGCCCGTGGTGAAAACGTGTCCGGTTTGCTGGGTGTATTTCTGATCGAGACTGATCGGACCCTGGTTGATGCCCATGCTGTCCTCTTCCGCCCTTCTTGGCCTTTGGCCACTTAAGCCGTTGCCTGCCCGTCATTTTTAGCTAGGGCGCGCCGACCATCTCCGCCACTCTATGTCGGAAATTTCACGCTCCGCATCACAAATCTGGAGCAAAGGGAGCGCCGGGTAAAAATAGCAATTTCGTGGCCTGAAACACGCTGGGCGTTTTCAATTTGTGTCACCATACCCCCGCCGTCGCGAAATGACGTGAGGCCCCTATACTGCGGGACGACGTCGATTGGTCGCAGGAGAGGCTTTCGATGCGGACGATTCTGGCTGGCTCGGCTCTCGTGGGTTTGGCGTTGTGCAGTGCAGTTGAAGGCGCAGCCCGCGCCGCCGAGCCCTCGCCGGAGCTGATCGCCTACGGCAAGACGCTGGTCGAAGCCGGCAACTGCGCGGGCTGCCACACCGCCGATCCGGCAAAGCCGTTCGCCGGCGGAAAGCGCATCGATACGCCCTTCGGTGCGATCTACGCGCCAAACCTGACGCCAGACCGCGACGTCGGGATCGGCGCCTGGACCGATGCCGACTTCACGCGCGCCTTGCGCTATGGCCTCGCGCCTGACGGTTCGAACTACTACCCGGCGTTTCCCTATCCCTATTTCACGCGGATGACGAAGGACGACACGCTGGCGATCCGGGCCTATCTGGGAACGCTGGCGCCCGTCGCCAACCGCAACAAGCCGCCGGAGCTGCGCTGGCCGTTCGGTTATCGCGGGCTGATGCGGGTGTGGAACTATATGTACTTTAAGCCCGGCCTGTTCGAGCCGGACCAGAGCCAGAGCGCCGCGTGGAACAGAGGCGGCTATCTCGTCACCGGTCTCGGCCATTGCGGCGCCTGCCACACGCCGAAGAACTATTTTGGCGCGGACAAGCAAGCGCAGGCGCTGTCCGGCAACGAGGTCGGCGGTTGGTATGCCCCAAGGCTCGACGGCGCCGCGCGCACCGGGCTGAAGTCGTGGAGCGCCGACGATATCACCGAATATCTGCAAAGCGGCCGCAACGCCAAAAGCCATGCCGGCGGGCCGATGGCGGAGGTGATCGTCAACTCGACCTCGAAGATGAGCGATGCCGACGTGCGTGCGATCGCGGTCTACCTGAAGAGCCTGCCGCCGGCGCGGCGCGAGACCATCGTGACGCCGGCTGACGTTGCCGAGATGAAGGCCGGCCAGGCGGTCTACGCAAAGCTCTGTGTCGCCTGCCACGAGGCCGACGGCACAGGCAGCCCACGGATCTATCCGCCGCTGCCCGGCAACGCCCTGCTGCAATCGGTCAATCCGTCCTCCACCTTGCGCATCATCCTCGATGGCGCCCACACCGTGACGACGGCGCGCGCGCCCAACACCGCCGAGATGCCGGCCTATGCCAAGCAATTGTCCGACGACGAGATCGCGGCAGTGACGAACTACATCCGCAATTCCTGGGGCAATGCGGGCCCAATGGTGACGCCGGCGCAGGTGGCAAAGGCGAGGAAGGAAGAGCCGTAAATCCGCGCCGTCGCCTTCTCTCGGTCATTGGCGAGCAATCCAAAGTCTTTCGCGGAGGGATTCTGGATTTGCTTCGCGGAGCCTGTCATCGGGCCGCGCTTCGCGCGTCGGCCTCTCGCAAGCGGAGCGAGGCGAAGAAAGCGCGCTATTTCTTTTCATCCCCGGTGAACACGAATTTCGGCATCTCCCATCTGTAGCGGACCGCGAGCAGACGGAAGCTGAGGCCGAGCACGAAGGTCAGGATCGTCCAGAGCTCGGCATTGAGATTGAGAGCGAAGGCGGTGGCGTAGAACAGCCCGGTCACGACCGAGACGCTGGCGTAGAGTTCGGATCGGAACAGGAGCGGCACGTCGTTGCAGAGCACGTCGCGCAGCACGCCGCCGGCGCAGCCTGTCACCATGCCCGAGACGATCACGATCGGCAGCGAGGCATCCATCTGCCAGCCGACATTGCAGCCGATCATGGTGAAGACGACGAGGCCGATGGCATCGAGAACGATGAAAGCGAGGTGCAGCCGATGCACCAGCCGCGCGATCAGGATCGTCAGCAGCGCTGCCCCGCCCGGCAGCGCGAGGTAGATCGGGTTGGCGACCCACACCAGCGGATAGTGACCGAGAAACAGGTCGCGCAGTGTGCCACCGCCAAGCGCGGTCACGCAGGCGAGAAGACAAACGCCGACATAGTCCATGCTCCCTCGACCGGCGGCCAGCGCGGCCGTCATGCCCTCCGCCGTCAAGGCGACCAACGCCAGAAGATGCAGGACGCCGTCCGTCGGCGGCAGGCTCCACATGGATTTGTTCTCCCTCTGTGGAACCTGGTCCACGGTTCCCGTAGACAAGGTCCTGATTCCCGCGGCGGGAGCAACATGCGACGAAAGCATAAAGCGCCGGGAACGGAATCTCGCATCCACGGGTTGTCCCGCGGCAATAACCCGAGGAGACCAATCGATGGCTGACGACCGTTTTCCCAACGATCCGTACCGCCCGAACCTCGCCGACGATGAGTATCTTCGCGCGGCGCGCCGGGATGCCGACCTTCAGGCCGATCCCGAGCTTGGCGAAGGCCCCGCCTCCAGCGGCAAGGTTGCGCTGTTCGCCGTTGCGATTGCGCTGGTGCTGGGTGCCGTGTTCTACGGCCTGAACAATACCAGCACGACCAACCAGGCCAGCAACGCGCCGACGTCGCAGACCGCGCAGACGCAGCCGACCAATCCGACCGCGCCTCCCGGCATGCGCGACGTGACGCCGCGCAACAACACCGGGCCGGGCGTGACCACGGGTGCAGCACCGAGCAAGCCGGCGCCCGATACGCAGACGCCGTCTGACGGCGCGAAGTAAAAGTAACACGATAGCTCGCCCGCTGACCTGGCGGGACCCAGCACTCCGAGACCGTCGTGGCCAAATCAAAAGCCGCGGCGTACTGGATGCCCGGCCCGTGCGCAATTGCGCACTAGGCGGGGCAGGACACCGAGAGGCTACGAGAGCGGCGGGACCCAAAAAGGTCCCGCCGCTTTTCCTTTGGGTCAGCTGAACATCTTGTTGAGCTCGCCGCCGGAATAGCCATTGCCGAGCTCGGTGAAGGTCCCCTGCTCCGCCATTTCCTTGGCCGCGCGCATGAAACCGCCCCAGGCGGCGCGGGCGAGCGATCCGCCGACGCTGATGCGACGCACGCCGAGATCGGCCGCCTGCTGCAACGACAGGCCGGAGCCGCCGACCAGGAGATTGAACGGTTTTGGATGCACCGCCTTCACCACCGCCGCAATGTCCTCGCGGCTCTTCAGGCCCGGCGCATAAAGGCAATCAGCGCCGGCGTCCGCGTAGGCGGTGAGCCGGTCGATGACGAGCTTGAGATCGGTCGCGCCCCAAAGATAAGCCTCGCAGCGGCCGACCAGCAGCGTGCCGCTGTCGCCGATCGCCTTGCGCGAGGCCTTGATCCGCTCGACCGCGAGCGCGCGGTCGTAGAGCGGCTTGGCCTTGTCACCGGTGGAATCCTCGATCGACAGGCCGGCAACGCCGGTGCGGACACAGCGCTCGACATTGTCAGCGACCTTGTCCGGCTCGACGGCAAAGCCGCCCTCGAAATCCGCATTCACGGGAATGTCGACGGCGGAGCTCAATGCTGCCAGATGCTGACAGACCTCCTCGACGCTGACGTGATTATCGGCCTTGCCGATGGTCCAGGCAAAGCCCGCGCTCGATGACGCAATCGCCTTGAAACCGAGATGCTGCAACGCCTTGGCGCTGCCGACGTCAACCGGATTGGGCAGGATGAAGCAGCCGCTCTCGTGCATCTTCCTGAACGTCGCGCGCTTGTCAGCGGTTGTCACGTGCATGTTTCTCTCCCTTATTGGCCGCGAAGACATAGGCGCGCATTCAGGGCAGCGCTAGTGCGCGCCCGGCAGCACTAGTGCGCGCCCGGCAGCGCAAGTGCGCGCCCGGGCAGCGCTAGTGTGCATCGTGCACGGCGCGGCTGTCCTTCGGCGCCTGCTCGCGATCATTCATGCCGTAGTCACGGATGACGCTGGCGATGCGCAAATGATAATCGGCGAAGATCTTCGCCCTGCCTGTGGCCTGGGTACGGCGATGCTCCATCGTGTTGCGCCAGGCTTGCACGGCCGCCTCATCCCGCCAGAACGATACCGACAGGATCTTGCCCTTCTCGGTCAGGCTCTCGAAGCGCTCGACCGAGATGAAGCCGTCGATGGTTTGCAGGATGGGCTTCAGATCGGCCGCGAGGTCGAAATAGTCCTGGCGGTGTTCCGGCTTCGGCCAGACTTCGAAGATCACGGCGATCATGGGCGTCTCCTGCTAACGATGTCGTGGCCTACAATACCACCTTGCGCAGGAAGGTGCGCTCTTCCGCGAGGATGAACTTGTTCTCCTCGGCGAAATGGAAGTTCGCCATGCCTTCGGCGTCCTGCCGCAGCCGCGCCCGATAGGCTTCATAGGCGGCCAGACTCTCGAAGGTGATCAGCGCGAAGGCGATGTTGTTGGTGCCCTCATGCGGCATGAAGTAGCCGATCAGGTCGCCGCCGCATTTCGGGATGATGGTGAGCCAGCGTTTCGAATATTCCTCGAATTGGGCGCGCTTGAATGGATCAAGCTGGTAGCGGATGAAGACGGTGATGGACATGATGGGCTCCTGTGTTTCCGTCGTCGTTGCGAGCGCAGCGATCACCAAAGTCAGCCCCTCACCCTGAGGAGCCGCGTGCGCGGCGTCTCGAAGGGCGAGGCCACCATCCGGGCCTTCCTCCTTCGAGACGCGCGCAAAGGCGCGCTCCTCAGGATGAGGGTTAAGTAGTGAGGATCGCTTCGCCGTCGTTCGCAATGACGATTTGGTGAAAACCTACCTCCTTGCCGGACGTTGATGCTTCGGCTACCATCGAAGCATGAAATCAGGTCCTGACATCGCCATGGTCGCCTCCCTGGTCGGCGATCCCGCGCGCGCCAACATGCTCACCGCGCTGATGAACGGCCGTGCGCTGACCGCGAGCGAATTGGCACAGGAGGCCGGCATCACGCCGCAGACTGCGAGCTCGCACCTGTCGAAGCTCGAGGCCGGCGGCCTCGTCGAGCCGGAGAAGCAGGGCCGGCATCGCTACTACCGCCTCACCGATGACGACGTCGCCGGCGTGCTCGAGGGCCTGGCGGGGCTTGCCGCGCGGACCGGCCACATGCGCGTGCGCACCGGGCCGAAGGATCCGGCGTTGCGGCGCGCGCGGATCTGCTACGACCATCTCGCCGGCGATCTCGGCGTGCAGATGCTCGACACCATGCGCGCGCGGCAGCTGGTCAGGCAGAAGAAGCAGGAGATCGAGCTGACGGCGGAGGGCGAGCGCTTCCTCGCCAAGCATTTGCAGATCTCGCCCGACATGCTGACCCATCCGCGCCGCCCGGTGTGCAAGGCCTGTCTCGACTGGAGCGAGCGGCGGCATCATCTCGCCGGCACACTGGGGGCGGCCATGATGCAGCGCTTCGCCGAACTCAAATGGGCCGCACGCGACGCCACGCCCGGAAGCCGCGTTGTGAATTTCACCCGCACCGGCGAGAAACAGTTCGCTGCGCTGTTCGGGAATGGCAAGGACTGATCACGAAGCTGCGTGACGGCACACAATGCCGTGTGAACTCCCATTGTTGTCATGGCCGGGCTTGACCCGGCCATCCATCACTTTATGCGCACTGTCGTCCCGGGGCGATGCGGTGCAGCGAACTCGGAACCTCGAGATTCCGGGGTCGCGTCGTCGACGCGCCCCGGAATGACGGCTCCAAACACGAGACCCCCAATGAACCGCTTCCTCCGGGCCGCGCTCTGCGCCGCCCTCCTCGCATTCCCGCTCACATCCGCCCGCGCCGCCGACACCGCGCCGCGCGAGCCCTATGGCGCCGCGCTCGAAGGCTTTGCCTATCCCTATCCCGTGCACCTCTTGCCGCTCGTCAATGACGGCGAGCAGCTCAGCATGGCCTATATGGACGTGTCTGCCGCGGAGCCGAACGGCCGCACCGTGGTGCTGCTGCACGGGCGTAATTTCCCGTCAAGCTACTGGGCCCCCGTGATCAAGATGCTGAGCGAGGCGGGTTATCGCGTGGTCGTGCCGGACCAGGTCGGCTTCGGCAAATCCTCCAAGCCGCAGGGTGAACTCCATTTCGACACGCTGGCGCGCAACACGATTGCGCTGCTCGATCATCTCAAGATCGACAGGGCCGAGATCGTCGCTCATTCGCTCGGCGGCATGCTCGGTGTGCGCCTCGCCCGCGCCTATCCCGACCGCATCGCCCATCTGGTGCTGACCGCGCCGATCGGACTGGAGGACTACCGCCTCTACGTGCCGCCGACGCCGACCGAGAAGATGATCCAGACCGAGGACAAGCTCACGGCGGACGGCTATCGCAAGCAGCTCCAGACCAACTATTCGATCAAGCTGCCGCCGGAGGCGATCACCCCGTTCATCGATGCCCGTTTCAACATCAAGGGCAGCCCCGATTATCCGCGCTGGCTGCGCGCCTTCGTCAGCTCCGGCCAGATGATCTATCGCGAGCCGGTGGCACACGAGATCCCGCTCATCACACTGCCCACGCTGTTTGTGATGGGCGCCGACGATCACAACGCGCCGGGACGAGTGAGCGCGCCGGAGGCGCTGCGCGCCAAGATGGGGCAGAATGCCGAACTCGCGAAAGCGTTCGCCGCAAAGATGCCGAATGCGCGGGCCGAGGTGATCCCGGACACCGGCCATCTCGTCTTCCTGGAGGCGCTGGAGAAGTATCGGGAGCTGGTGCTGGAGTTTCTTGGCCGCTAGTGCCGTCGCCATCGCGTGAAGCGGCATGCGGAGCAATGTTCATGCCGCATTCAGGTCATGATTGGCAGGCTTGGATCGCGATGTGTCGGCACGTCCCCGATTTAACGTGTCGAATCGTGTCTGTTGATTCATTGTTCGCCGCAAGCGCCATCCCCTAAGCCTCTCCCGAAGGACCAGAAGGAAGATCAAATGAAATACCTGTTCGCCGCCGTCATGCTCGCCAGCGCGGTCGTCGGTTTCAGCGAAGCGGCCAGCGCCGCCGGCGGCTGCGGCCCCGGCTGGTATCGTGGCCCCTATGGCGGCTGCCGTCCGATGCGCGGGGCAGTCGTTGTGCGCCCCGCGCCCGTAGTGGTCGCCCCGGCGCCGGTCGTCGTGGTGCCCCGCGCACGCGCGTGCCCCTATGGCTTCCGCTGGTACGCCGGCCGCTGCCGTCCGTTCTGATCCTTTCGCATTGCAAAATGGCCGCGCGGGACCGCCTGCGCGGCCAATTTCGTTTTGGCGCTAGTCGACGGTGTCCCTTGAGCGCGAGACGGGGACCGCCAGCGGCGATCCCCGGTCCAATTCGCGGTTGCCGCGGGCTTACCAGTAACGGCGGCGGTGCCAGCGCCGGCGACGCCAGCCCCAATGGCGGTGGCGCCAGCCCCAATGCCGGCCGCGCCCACGCCAGTGCACCTGCTCAGGTTTCGCCTGCCCGGCTTCTTCGCTGGTAGTGACTGCGGGATGAGCGTCTGAGTGACCTTGCGGCATGCGGGTGGGATCAGCGAGTGGCTGCGGTGACAGCGGCGCGGCCTGCACGGTCGCAGCGAAGGCGGCGGCTCCCGCCGTCACCCCCAGTGCAAGTTTCAAAAAATTTCGGCGCTCCATGACTTCTTCCTCTTGGATCATCGTGCCCGTGATGCCGAGTAAGTCTCGCGGTGACGACATGAACCGAAGCTGAATCATGCGTTCAGTTTCGATGAGAAGCGGACGGTATCGCCTGTCGCCTACGTCGCGAACTCCTGCGCCAGCACCAGCGTCTCGCGCGTGCGCCTCACTTCGGGCCAGTCGCGGTTGAAGTCGGCCGTCAGGCGCTTCAGCGCATCACCTTTCAGCATCGCCGCGAGCTTCGCCTCGTCATCGAACTGATACATGGCCTGATGCAGCGAGGGATCGTCCAGGCTCCAGAACCGCCAGGCCTTGGCTACGCCGAACGCCCTCACCGCATCGGGCAGATGTTCCGTCTCGTACCATCTGTCGAAGGCGGCGCGCTTGCTCGCGTCGGTGAGGGTGGCGCGGACGACGAAGAACGCTGATGGCATCGGGTTTCCTCCCATTGTTTGAGCGAAGACTAGCCGCTTCACTCGCCGGCGACAAAAACAGTTGTCACCGGTGTCGGAATGCGTGCCCTTTGCTCGTCCTTGGTCTGAGCCAAGATACGGAGAGACGACATGGCCGACCTCACGCTGACCACCTTCGACTGGGTTCCCGAGATGCCCAGGGGTTTCGTGCGCGACCTCCGTGTGCGCTGGGCGCTCGAAGAAGCCGCTTTGCCCTATCGCGTCGCGAGCGTGCCGTTCGAGGACCGCGGCGCCGCACATCTCGCGCACCAGCCCTTCGGCCAGGTGCCGTGGCTGACCGATGGCGACCTCTCGATCTTCGAGAGCGGCGCGATCCTGCTGCATCTCGGCGAGCGCAGCGACAAGCTGATGCCATCGGATCCGCGCCGCCGCAGCCAGGCGACGAAATGGGTGTTCGCCGCGCTCAATTCGGTGGAGATGGCGAGCCTGCCCTGGGCGATGCTGAACTTCATGGGCAATGCGGACGGCACGCCGGGATGGAAATTCCTAGACGGGTTCCTTACGGTTCGTCTCAAGCATCTCGAACCGGTGCTGGCCCGCCGCGAATGGTTGGCGGGGTCCTTCTCCGTCGCCGACATCCTGATGTCGGACGTGCTGCGCCCCGTCGACCGTTTCGAGGGACTTGCGAACCACCCGGCCTGTCGCGCTTACCTCGCCCGGGCCACGGCCCGCCCGGCCTTCCTCAAAGCCCGCGCGGACCAAATGGCGCATTTCGCCGCGGGGGATGCGGCCCGCCGAGCGTGACCTGCCGCACATCATTAACCCGGTGGTAAGCGTACGCTCATAGCCATCGGAACGAAGCAATTTGCCTCAAATTATTCGAGGCGAAAGGTGACCCATGGCCCGTATCGCGTATCTCAAAGAACAGATTGCCCGCGCCGAGCGCTTGGCAAAGGCGATCCTCGACCAGCAAACCGCGGAACGCCTTCAGGCCTTCGCAGCCGAATGCCGCGCGGAGTTGCAGGTGCTGACGCTCAGGACTGCGGCGTAGGGCGTGCGACGCGTCGCGTCACACCAGCTTCAGCGGCGTATCGGCAACGACGCGAAGATCGATGCTTCCGATCAGCGCCGAACGACGCGCCTCCGCAGCACTGATGGCCTCGTCCGTCTGCCGCAACGTGCTGACGTTCGAGCCGAGCGAGACGATCCCACCCAACACCAGAGCGATCGATCCGAGCGCGGCGGTCTGGCCTAATCCCAACAGACCGAGGATCGTGACGAGCAGCAGCGCGGTCCCGCCGCCGATGGCGATCTTGGACGCCAGAATGTATTTCCGGCACCGCTCGGCAATCTCGGCGAGCGCTTCGATCCGCGCCTCGATATCGGAGATCTCATCGATCGGATCGTCTTCGGTCATGCGAATTCAGAAGATATTGGTAACCCGCATCAGCGAAGCGAGATGCGGGGCTTAGGCAAAGATCCGGATGTCGCTGCGCGCATCCGGGCTGTGTGCGCTCACAACGGCAAATTGTCGTGCTTCTTCGCCGGCATTTCCGTCTTCTTGTCCTTCAGCATCGCCAGCGCCCGGGCGATCCGCTTTCTTGTCGAATGCGGCATGATGACGTCGTCGATGTAGCCGCGCTCGGCGGCGATGAACGGCGATAAGAACCGGTCTTCGTATTCCTTGGTTCGCGCCGCGATCTTGTCGGGGTCGCCGATGTCACTGCGGAAGATGATCTCGACCGCGCCCTTGGCGCCCATCACCGCGATCTGTGCGGTCGGCCAGGCGTAGTTCATGTCGGCGCCGATCTCCTTGGAGGCCATGACGTCGAAGGCACCACCATAGGCCTTGCGGGTGATGATGGTCACCAGCGGCACGGTGCATTGCGAATAGGCGAACAGCAGCTTGGCGCCGTGCTTGATCAGGCCGCCATATTCCTGCGCGGTGCCCGGCAGGAAGCCCGGCACGTCGACGAAGGTGACGATCGGGATGTTGAAGGCGTCGCAGAAGCGGACGAAGCGCGCCGCTTTCCGCGACGCATCAGAGTCGAGCACGCCGGCCAGCACCATCGGCTGGTTTGCGACGAAGCCAACGGTGCGGCCCGCGATGCGGCCAAAGCCTGTGACGATGTTCTTGGCGAAGGCCTCCGCGATCTCGAAGAAGTCGCCCTCGTCCACGACCTTCAGGATCAATTCCTTCATATCGTAGGGCTTGTTCGGATTGTCGGGGATCAGCGTGTCGAGCGACATGTCGATGCGGCCGATGTCGTCGAAGCTCGGCCATTCCGGCACGCCGTCGGTGTTGTTGGATGGCAGGAAGTCGATCAGACGGCGCATCTGGAGCAGCGTCTCGACGTCGTTCTCGAAGGCGCCATCCGCGATCGAGGAGCGCGTGGCGTGCACCGAGGCGCCGCCGAGCTCTTCGGCCGTGACGACCTCGTTCGTTACCGTCTTCACGACGTCGGGGCCGGTGACGAACATGTAGCTGGTGTTCTTCACCATGAAGATGAAGTCGGTCATTGCGGGTGAATAGACGTCGCCCCCGGCGCACGGGCCCATGATGACGGAGATCTGCGGGATCACGCCCGAGGCGAGCACGTTGCGGCGAAACACGTAGGAATAGCCGGCCAGCGCGGCGACTCCCTCCTGGATACGGGCGCCGCCGGCGTCATAGAGGCCGATGATCGGCGCCCGCGCCTTCATCGCCATGTCCTGCAGCTTCGTGATCTTCAGCGCGTGGGTCTCGGACAGCGAGCCGCCGAACACGGTGAAATCCTTGGCGAAGACGAAGGTCTTGCGGCCATTGACGGTGCCCCAGCCGGTGACGACGCCATCGCCCGGGATCTTGTTCTTCTCCATGCCGAACTCGGTGGAGCGATGCTCGACGAACATGTCGAATTCCTCGAACGATCCCTTGTCGAGCAGGAGCTCGATGCGCTCGCGCGCGGTCAGCTTGCCGCGGGCGTGCTGCGCCTCGATGCGCTTCTCCCCGCCGCCGAGCTTGGCACCGGCACGACGATCTTCAAGGGCGTCCAGGATGTGTTTCATTTGCTCCCGCCAGTTCTTAAGCCTTAAGCGATGCCGGGTTCTAACACGGCATTTTGCGGCCCGGAAAGCGCCTTTCGGCGCCGCAGGGCTGCCCTGCCGCAGCGTGAAAGCGCAAGGAATTACAAAGTTTTGCCTGGGAGGCGAGCATGGCCAGGGGCATCGCCAGGACAGGCCGGGTTCGGCTTCGCCCCTCTCGGCGGGAGCGCCCGATCCTGGCCGTCGCCCGCAAATTGCCGTCCAGCCCGGTTGACCAGGCCAGCCGATTCAGGCTTGCTCCGAACCCACGATCAGGCGCCAATGTTGCGTGAGCCGAGTTGGTACGGCGGCGGTCCTCATGTCTGGCGCAAGCATCGCGCAATGTCCACGATGATCGTCCCAGCGCGCGAGCCTGTTGTTGCACCCGATCAAAATCCTGAGAGGAGATCCGATGCCGAGGGCATTCCGCGTTGCTGTGGCGCTCTTTATATCGACTCTGTTCGCGGGCATTGGCGCCAACGCACAATCGCTTCCGAAAGAGGTCGCCACCCGCGCCGAGATCTACCCGATCCCCTCGCTCACCCTCTCCGACCAGCAATTCCTCAGTGGTGATGCGGCGGCCGGCAAGCCGGTGACGGTCGCGGGCGAACTGCGTGTCGCGCAAGGGACCGGAAAACTCCCCGTCGTGGTGCTGATGCACGGCTCGAGCGGCGTCGGCGCCACTACGGAAGCCTGGGTGCACGCGTTCAACGCTATGGGCATCTCCACCTTCGTGATCGACGGCTTTACAGGGCGCGGCCTGACGGTGGTCGGGCCGAACCAGGCCTTGCTGGGCCGACTCAATTTGATCGTGGACATCTACCGGTCGCTGGAGATTTTGGCGAAGCATCCCCGCGTCGATCCTGACCGCATCGTGCTGATGGGCTTTTCACGCGGCGGACAGGCGACGCTCTATGCGAGCCTCGAGCGCTTCAACAAGCTGTGGAATAAGTCAGGCATCCAGTTCGCGGCCTATATCCCGTTCTATCCGGATTGCTCGACGACCTATGTTGGCGATAGCGAAGTCGTCGCGCGACCGATCCGCATCTTCCACGGCGCGCCCGACGACTACAATCCCGTGAAAAGCTGCAGGGCTTTCGTCGAGCGGCTCAAGGCGGTCGGGCGACGTGGTGCTGACCGAATATCCTGACAGTGCACATGGGTTCGACAGCGGCCTGCTCGGCCTCAACACCGTCACTGTGTCCGCCAACGCGCAAACCGTGCGCAACTGCCATATCAAGGAAGGTGACGGCGGCGTGTTGATGAACGGCGATACCAACGCGCCCTTCTCCTACAAGGACGCCTGTGTCGAGCTCAACCCGCATGTCGGCGGCAATCCGAAGACAGCCGCCGAAGCGCGCAAGGCCGTGGAGGAGTTTTTGCAGGTGCTGTTCAAATTGGGGTGAGACTGTTTGCTCCGCCCCAGCTCTCGTAGGGTGGGCAAAGCGGAGCGTGCCCACCAATCACAGTCATGAGACGAAGGTGGGGCACGGCGCTGCGTGCCTTTGCCCACCCTACGGTACTGCAGTTTGTCGCGAGCTCCTCGCAATGGCGAGCCTTACGGCTCCCCTGGCTTGAACGGCTCCTCCTTGCCAGGCGGCACCGTCTCCTCGGCCATTGCCAGCAGCATCGCGACCATCACGTAATTGCCGGCAACTGCAGTGAGATCGACAATCTGCTGGTCGTTGAACACCTTCTTCGCGCGCGCATAAGTCTCGTCGGTGACTTTCTTGGTGGTGGTGAGCTCGGTGACGAAGTCGTAGACCACCGCCTCGTCATCGGCCATCTTCGACGGCCGCTTGTTGGCCTTCAGCTCCGCGATGATGTCGGCCGACAGCCCTGCCTTCGCCGCCAGCGGCGCGTGCGCGTACCATTCCACCTGCGACCGCCATTGACGCCCGATGATCAGGATCGCGAACTCGTTGAGCTTGACCGGGACCGAGGTCTCCCAGCGCAGATAGTGGAACAGGTCGAACAGGCGCTGGCCGAGCACGGGGCTGCGGATCATCGAATTGTAGGGTCCGCCGATGCCGACGCTCGACACCTTCATGATCTGCTCGCCGAGCGGCTTCTGCCTGGCGTCGAGCTGATCCATGGTGAGCTGCGGAAACCGTGGCTCCTTGCTGGTGGCGGGGCCGGCAAACATCGTGGCAGCGAACCAGCCGCTTGCTGCGGCAAGCGTGAGCGACGACAGCCAGAGCGGCGTTGCATTCATTTTCCATCCTCCCGGTTTTCTTTGGCGGGAGGATGCTAGTCGAGCGGCACCAGCGCGGTAGCGCTAGATCGCACCAATATCGGCAAGGCAGGCTTGCGTCAGCGTCATGCGGGCTTCGATGTGGCGTGGCTCGCGGCAGTCGATGTTGAGCGCGAACACGGTGTGCGCTTCGCCTTTCTCGGCCCAGCCCACCATCCAGCCGAGCGACGGCTCGCCGCGCTCAGCACCAAGCAGGCCGGACTTGGCGCGAATGACGCTTTCGCCCACCTTGGTCACCGGCAGGATGTCGCAGACGAGATCCTGGCTGCGCTTGCTGATCGGCAGCGCGCGCCGGCGCAGCCGGTCGACGAAGTCGATCTGCTCGACGGCATCGATGCGCAAGGCCCCGGTGAGCCAGAACTGGTCGATGCCGCCGCCGATGTCGCGGTTGCCGTAGTCGAACTCGTCAACATACTTTTGCATGCGCTGCTGGCCGATGCGGCGCGCGATCTCCTGATAGACCGGCACCGCACTGACTGCAATCGCAGTCCGCAGCGTGTGATCCTTGTTCCAGGCCTCGATCGGACGCTTCACGCCGTCCCAGGGAAACACGTCCTTGTCGGGGTCAGTGACCACACCGGTCTCGAGCGCAATCAACGAGTTTGGAATCTTGAAGGTCGAGGCCGGCAGCTTCCCCTCGCCCGAGCGCTCCTTGTCGCTGGCGACGATCAGATAGTCCTCGACCTTGTAGCCGACGAAGGTGCCCGATGTGCCGAGATCGGTGAAGCGTTTGGCCAAGCTGTCGCGGATTTCGTTGCGCGGCGGCGCGACGTGAGCGAGCGCGCGTGACGGCACGGTGGCGGCTGCGGCAAGCAGACCGAGGGTGGAACGACGGGTCAGCAAGAGCGGTATCCAATGATGATGAGAGTGGTCGCGACAATGCCGCCGATATCTGGTGAAACGATGACAGGTTATTTCTTGAGCACGATGTTTTTTCGGAAGACCGCTCCACACTTTGCGCTAACGCGGTCCTCCGGGGTCCGGATCATGCTCTACCGCCCGCGACCCGAAAGCCGCAGCACGAACACCAGCACTTCGGCGACGGCCTTGTAGAGGTCTGGAGGGATCTCCTCGCCGAGCTCGAGCTTGGAGAGCGCGCCGGCCAAGACCTCGTTCTCCTCGATCGGAATGTCATGGGCCTTGGCGATCTCGACGATCTTTTCACCGATCGTGCCCTTGCCCTTGGCGACGACGACGGGGGCGTTGGTGCCCTTCTCGTAGTGCAGGGCAATCGCAAGCTTGGAGGCGTCGCTCATGTGGCCCGATCCAGGAAATGTCCGGCGCGGGCCGGCGCCGGTTGCGGCGGGGTGCCCTCGCGCACCACGATATCACCGGGCTTGAGCTCGGCTCTCGTCAGTGCCTGGTTGAGTTCACCGATTCCGGCGCGGAGCTGCTGCGCCGTCGCCGGCCGCTCCGCCCACATCCGCACAAAAGTCTTGTCGCCGCTCAGCGTGATCAGCGCATGCACGGGACCTGCCGGCTCGACATTAAGTGAGAAGCGCGCGCGCCAGGCACGCGTGGCGGGATCGGCGGATTCGTTGCCGCCGTCGCGCGAGATCTCGAACTGCGCCATCGCGGTGCCCTGTTGGGTTGCGAAGGGAATTTCGAAACTCCATTGCGGCACGGCCGGGTCGATGCGGTGGCCGGAGGCATCGGCGCGATCAGGGAGCGAGGCGATCTGAAGCAATGTCTGCCGCGCGATCGCGGCATCGGTGTCGTCGAGCAGACGGTGCACGGTTGCAGCGAGCGGGGTATCGGGCGCGAGCGATGGCGAGGCGATGGGTTGGGGCACCGGCAATGCGCCGGGGAACGGTGGTGGCGCGGTCGCATGGGTGGCCACCTCGAAGATGTGGCCATCCGGTACGGCCTTGTTGGAGCCGGGCACGTTGCCGATGATCCGCGGCAGGTTCTGCGTCATCTCCTGCAAGAGGCTGGCGGCAAGGCCGGCCGTCACGGTTCGCGGCATCGCCATTTGTGGCGCCTTGGCAGCCATGTCGGCGAGGACCGCGGCCGCGAGATTAGCGCCGCGCGGATGTTGCGCCGTTTGGGCAATATCGGGGGCCGCTGACGACAATGCGGCCTGCGCGGCCTCACCTGCTGCCTGCGCCGGCGCGGCGTTGACCTGCGGTGTGCCCGTGGCGCTGGCAGGAATGGCGGCGCCTTGCGTCTGAGGCGAGGTTGTCCCGAGCGCGGCCAGCGTCTGGCGCAGCACGAGCAACGCCGCTTTCAAATCGGGCGTTGCGCCGGACGCCGGCGTGCGGCCGGCGGCCAGCGAGGCTTCGAGGAAGAGGCCAGACTTTTGGAAGGCAGTCTCGATATCGCCGCCGTCGAGCCCGGCGTTGAGCGGCGTCTGCTGCGCCAGCACGTCCAGCACGGCCTGCTTCAGCCCCGCCGGCAAATCGCTGCCGACGACGACCGCGGCGAGATTGGCGAATAGCGGCGCTTGGCTGCCCTGCCTGGTCACGGCCTCGGCGGACGCCGCAGTGACGGCAATCTGCTCCGCTGGCGTCAGCGTATTGCGCGCAGCGCTCGTCGACGGCGCAAGCGGCGGGCTATCCATCAGCGAGGCCGCAGCCGGCGTCAGCGTAATCTGATCGGACGCCGCCCCGTCTGCCCCGCCCACGACGACGGCGAGCCGGATGGTGCCGTCGTTCTGCGACACCGCGAGCTGGAGATTCTGCCCCGGCGACAACGCCACTTCCGACATCACGTCCATCGAAAGGTTGGCGATTGCGATCCGCACGAGATTGTCGGCGAGCACGCTGACCACTTTGGCGTCGACAACGCTGCCGGCCTGAAGCACGAGATCGGGCGTCGCCGCGTCAGCCACAGGGCTGGCGGCGCTGATCGGAACGATCGAGCTTATCGGCGTCGGCATCTCGAAGGGCCCAGGGAATGCTGGCGCCACCCTAAGGCCGCCTCGTAAACCTCTCGTTAAGGACCTTCCGGTGCTTGCGGCTTTACCGTCGCCAAGACCGTCACGGCGGCCTCGAAATCCCGCAGGCGCGTGGCGCGGCGAGCGGCCGCTTCCTCGTCCACGCCCCATTGGTCGATGTTCCAGTCCTCATCGACATGGGCGGCGACCCAGACCTGCCCAGCATCGCGCACGCCATGGGCCAGGGCCAGCGCCAGCAGCGCCGAGCCGGTCAACGTTGTCACCATATGGAGCGCCGCGACCGACCAGGCATCCCCCGGCAGCGCGGCGCGCGCGGCCCTGACCGCCTCGTCCGGCTGCTTCACATGCATGATGCCTTCGGACAGGATGAAATGCGCGCCCAGCGTCTCTGCGGCCCAAAACAGCACGGGGTCCCAATGCGCGGCCTCGCGGGCAACCAGCCCTTCGGGGTGGCCGGCGCGATAGAACAACAGGTCGGTCTCGAAGTATTTTGCGAGGTCGTCGCTGACGAGATCGATCCGGTCGATCACACCCTCGACTACACTGTTGGCGATCCGCGTCAGTGGCATGGTCACGGGATCGATCGTCTCGCCCTGTGCCGCCCATTCGGCAGCAACCGCATCGGCGAGCTCGCGCGAGGGAATCAGCACCTGGCGGCCGGAGGGCGTGCGGATCGGCTTGCCGTCGAGGGCGATGGCGAAACCGCCCTCGGCCTCGACTGCGCCGGCATCCTTGTAGAAGCGCTTGCGCAGGGGCGCGCGCGCGGAGGCGCGCGCCGATTCCTGCGGATCCGACGCGGGTTGCCCCGCAGCTTCTTCGAACAATTCGCGCATGTGAGTCTTCGGTCCCGGTCGCTGAGTGCTAAGCTTTCAAAGATAAGGGCGGCGGGCGACAAAGCGAGCGGCAGGCATAAGGGAACTTGCGGGCATTGCGGCCCGTTCGCCGGGCTTTGGCTGGCCCCGGCGCCTAGCCCTACTCCTCCGGCGCGTTCTCGATCGGATCAAACCGGGTTGCGTCGAGCCCGAGCAGATTCCACGATTGCTGCATATGCGGCGGCAGTGGTGCCGTGGCGTCGATCACGCCGCCGCGCGGATGCGGAATGACGATCCGGCGTGCCAGGAGATGCAGACGGTTTTGCAAGCCACCCGGCAGCTGCCAGTTCTCGATGTTGAAATATTTGGGGTCGCCGACGATGGGATGGCCGATATGGGCCATGTGGGCGCGGAGCTGGTGGGTGCGTCCCGTCACCGGCTTCAGCGACACCCAGGTCAGCTTGTTGCCGGCGGTCTCGACCATCGCATAGTAGGTCACCGCGTGGCTTGCACCCTCATCGCCATGCTGGGCGATGCGCATGATAGTGTCGTCCTCGCCCTCCTCCTTCGCGAGAAAGGTCGAGATGCGGCCCTGCTTCGGCTTCGGCAGGCCCGGGACCAGCGCCCAATAGACCTTTCGCGCCGACCGCGAGCGGAACGCGCCGGTCAGATGCGAGGCGGCAAAGCGCGTCTTGGCGATCAGGAGACAGCCCGACGTCTCCCGGTCGATACGGTGCACGAGGCGCGGCTTCTGGCCTTTGGAATCGCGCATCACCTCCAGCATCTGGTCGATGTGCCGCGTCATGCCCGAGCCGCCCTGCACGGCAAGTCCGGCGGGCTTGTTGAGCACGAGCACGTCATCGTCCTCCCAGATCGTCATCTCCTTCAGCGCGGCCAGCGTCTTCTGCGCGGCTTCCGAGAGTGGGCCGGCGGCCTTCGGCGTGTCGAGCTTCAGCGGCGGAATGCGGACGCTCTGGCCCTCCTCCAGGCGGTCCTTGCTGTCGACGCGCTTGCCGTCGACGCGCAGCTCGCCTTTGCGCACGACGCGCTGGATGTGGGAGAACGACAGGCCGGGAAAGCGTGCTTCGAGAAAGCGGTCGACGCGCATGTTGTTCTCGTCGGCCGTGACGGTGACAGTCTGCACCTTGGTCGGCAGCAATGCCTCGACGGACTTTTCCGGCGCGGTCTTTTCCAGCGCAGCTTTGGGTGCGCGCCGCTCGGCGCGCTCGCCTGCAAAGCGCGGCGGCTTGCTCGCTGCCTTGCCGCCCGGCCGCGGCCCCGCTTTCTGCGCGCTGCGCGCCTTGAAGGGACGCGCGTCACCGCGCTCGTCGCGCGAACGGGGCTTTGGGTTCATTCTCTTGATGCGGCGGCTCATGGCTGCCTGCCTATCCCAAAAGAGCCCTTTCGTCACGACGAAATGGCGATTGGGCCTCAGCCACCCCGCTCCTTGCGCAGCTTGGCCCAGTAATCCAGCCGTGTTCTGATCTCGCGCTCGAAACCGCGCTCGGGCGGGTCATAAAAAGTCTGGCGGCCCAGGGCTTCCGGGAAATAATCCTGGCCGGAGAAGGCTTCCGGCGTGTCGTGGTCGTATTCGTAAGCTGCGCCGTAGCCTTCCGACTTCATCAGCTTGGTCGGGGAATTGAGGATGTGTTTTGGCGGCAGGAGCGAGCCGGCCTGTTTTGCCACCTGCATCGCCGTGCCGAAGGCAGTGTAGACCGCGTTCGATTTCGGCGCGGTGGCGAGATAGACCACGGCCTGCGCGATCGCGAGCTCCCCCTCGGGATGGCCGAGAAAGTCGAAGGCGTCCTTAGCCGCATTGGCGATGACGAGCGCCTGTGGATCGGCAAGCCCGATGTCCTCCACGGCCATGCGCACGACGCGGCGGGCCAGGAACAGCGGATCCTCGCCGGCATCGAGCATGCGCGCGAGGTAATAGAGCGCGGCATCGGGATCAGAGCCGCGCACCGATTTATGCAGCGCCGAGATCAGGTTGTAATGGCCATCGGCCGACTTGTCGTAGATCGGGGCGCGGCGCTGCAAAATCTCCTGCAGCTGCGCGGCGTCGAAAATCTCGTCCTTGCGCGCGGCGCGCCAGACTTCCTCGGCGAGCGTCAGCGAGGCACGTCCGTCGCCGTCGGCCATGCGCACCAGAACCGCGCGTGCCTCGGCATCGAGCGGCAGCTTCTTGCCCTCGACCGCCTCGGCATGGGCGAACAGCTTTTCGATCGCGGCAGCATCGAGCGAGCGAAACACCAGGACGCGCGCGCGAGAGAGCAACGCCGCGTTGAGCTCGAACGACGGATTCTCGGTGGTGGCGCCGACCAGGACCACCGTGCCGTCTTCCATCACAGGCAGAAACGAATCCTGCTGGGCACGATTAAATCGATGCACCTCATCGACGAACAGCAGCGTGCCCTTGCCCGTCTCGCGGCGGGCGCGCGCGGCATCGAAGGCCTTCTTCAAATCGGCGACACCGGAGAACACCGCGGAAATCTGCTCGAAATGCAGGTCGGTTGCATCCGCCAGCAGCCGCGCCACCGTGGTCTTGCCGGTACCCGGCGGCCCCCAGAAGATGAGCGAGCCGAGCGTGCGCGTCTCCAGCATGCGCGTCAGCGCACCGTCCGGACCGAGGATGTGGTCCTGGCCCACAACCTCCGACAGCGCGCGCGGACGCAGCCGGTCCGGCAGCGGATGTGGAGCGTCGTGATCGAGCCCCGCCGCGGCGAAGAGAGTTGGCGTCTCCTGTGGTCGCTTCGAACTCATCCGCCTAGCGTGACGTTGATCTGCTGGCCGCCGCGCACCAGCGTGATGCGCCAGATCCGCGACCGCTCGCCGGCAGCCTTCTCGAGGTCCCCGGTCTTGCTGATCTTTTGGTTGTTGACGGCCAGGATGATGTCGCCTTTCTGAAAACCGACATTTGCGGCCGCGGTATCGCCGCCGATATCGGTGATCACGACGCCTTCGGTGTCGGCATCCAGATGCAATTCGTCGGCGAGCGCCGGCGTGATGGTCGAGACTTTCGCGCCCTGGAATGGCGAGCGCGCGGTCACGACGAGCTCGTTGCGGCCGGTGTCGGGGGCAGTCTCCAGCGCCACCGTCAGCTTGACCGGCTTGCTGCCGCGCTGCACGTCGATCTGCGCGGTACCGCCCAGCGGACGGGTTGCGAAGCGGTAGTCGAAGGCATTGGGATCGTCCACGATCTGGCCGTCGATCCCGGTGATGAGGTCGGAGGATTTCAGGCCGGCCTTCGCCGCGGGGCCATTCGGCACCACGCTTGCGACCAGCGCGCCGGTCGGCGAACGCAAGCCGAGGCTTTCGGCGATCTCGGGCGTCACCGCCTGCAATTTTGCCCCCAGCCACGGCCGCTTCACTGCCTTGCCGCCACTCTTGGCGGAAGCGACGACGACGCGCACCATGTTGGCGGGAATGGCAAAGCCGATACCTTGCGAGCCGCCGGAGCGCGAATAGATCGCAGTGTTGATGCCGGCGAGCTTGCCGCTCATGTCGACCAGCGCGCCGCCGGAATTGCCGGGATTGATCGCCGCATCGGTCTGGATGAAGAACTGGTAATCGGTGATGCCGACCTGCGTGCGCGCCAGCGCCGAGATGATGCCGTGGGTCACGGTCTGGCCGACGCCGAAGGGATTGCCGATGGCGAGGACGACGTCACCGACCAGCAATTCGTCGGAATTGGTGAAGTCCAGGGTCGGGAATTTCTCCTTGGAGTCCTTCAGGCGGAGCACGGCGAGATCGGTGCGGGAATCCTTCAGCAGGATCTCGGCCTCGAATTCGCGCTTGTCCGACAATGACACTTTCACCTGGTCCGCGCCCTCGATGACGTGGACGTTGGTGACGACGAGGCCGGAGGCATCGACGATGACTCCGGAGCCGAGCGAACGCTGCATCTGCTCGGGCTGCTGGCCCGGCACGCCGAAGAAACGGCGGAAGATCGGGTCGTCGAGCAGCGGATTGCGGTTCTGCACCACCTTGGCGGCATAGACGTTGACGACGGCCGGCTGCACACGCTGCACGATCGGTGCATAGGACAGCCGCAGCTCGGCCGGCGACGATGGCACCCGACGGTCCTGCGCAGCAGTCGGATTGAAGTGGGCTGAAAACGCTATGCACAGGGCCGCGACGACGGCGCTCCAGGTCGATCGAAACATTCCTACCTCTTGGAAAAGACGCCGGAATATAGGCGCGTTCGCCCGCCAATAGAAGGGCGCCGGGCGGCAATATTCGGCCTCTTCCCCGTGGTGTCCGAGATGCAAGCACAGCGTACTAAGCGGCAATTTGCCAGAGTGATGGATTGGCATGATGCGCGTCATCCACCATTGTAGTGTCGAGCGGATTCGGTTGCGGCGAATTGGCATCAGTGGGAACCGCGCAACCGGGCGCAGCGTCGCGGGGCAGTCATCGATCACACCTAGGCTCCGCCAGCGACTTGGGGAAGTTCGTCAAACGATGGAGTCATGACATGAGCAGAACAAGGATTGCGGCCACGGCGATCGGTCTCGCCGGCGCGCTGGCGGCCTCGCAGGCCCAAGCCCAGACCCAAACGGTAAGCAGCAGCGAGCAGGAGATCGCGCTGTTGAAGCAGCAGCTGAAGATGCTGGAGCAGAAGCTCGACAAGCTCCAGAGCCAGACCGCGGCGAACACGGCGGCTACGGCGAAGGCCAGAGCCGAAGCGAAGGCTGAAGCCAAGGCCGAGGCGCGCTCGGAGGCAAAGGCCGTCGTTGCCAACGCCAATGCGGCAATCCCCGTCAAAGGACCGGCGCCGGCCTCCGGTGTGGTCGTGACGATGCCGAACAACCGGCCAACTGTCTGCACCGCCGACCAGGCCAATTGCGTCGCCATCACCAGCCGCCTGCACTGGGATGTCGGTGGTTATGACTATCGTCCAAACACCGCGGCGACCGTGCCGCAGAAGCTCGACAGCGGCCAGAACGTTCGCCGCGCGCGCATCGGCCTGACCGGCAAGTTCTTCAACGACTGGAACTTCGCGCTGGTCTACGACTTCGGCGGCTCGTCCGATGGATTTGGCGGCGCGGCGCCGGGATCCCTTCCGGGCGGTGGCGTCTCCGGGGTCGAGAACGCCTATCTCAGCTACACCGGCTTGAAGCCGTTCGGCGGACGGATGGCGATCGAGGCCGGCATC
>NZ_JADPKG010000092.1:0-51606 GCF_023073875.1 Bradyrhizobium sp. 154 | reverse complement strand
ACCCCATCAGGCCTTGGCAGGACAAACTCCCAAGGCCTTCGCCGCTACCAAGACCACCGCGATCCAATCAGCGAATTATTGAACATCGACAGCAATGACGGGGAGATAGTCGGGAATCGGGTGGCGGCGGGTAGGGCAGTCTTGCGAAAGTCCTGGCCATGACAGCAACCGCACGCAAATCACCCCAGAAGCCATCCGCTGACCCTTCCGCCCAGGTCAACGCCCTCGACTGGCCGCAAATCACCGCCGAACTCGACGCCCAGGGTTGCGCTGTCCTGAAAGGCCTGCTGACGCCGGAGCAATGCCGTAGCATCGCCGCGCTCTATCCAGACGACACGCACTTCCGCAGCCGCATCGTCATGGGGCGCCACGGCTTTGGCCGCGGCGAATACAAGTACTTCTCTTATCCGCTCCCCGACCTGATTGCGCAATTGCGCCCCGTGCTTTATGCGCAGCTTCAGGGCGTCGCCAATCGCTGGAACGAGGCGATGGGGATCGACATCCGCTATCCCGCCGCGCATGCGGCGTTCCTCAAGCGCTGCCACGAAGCAGGCCAGAGCCGGCCGACGCCGCTGCTGCTGCAATATGAGGCCGGCGACTACAATTGCCTGCACCAGGATCTCTATGGTGAGCATGTGTTCCCGATCCAGGTCGCGATTCTGCTGTCAGAGCCGGGGCGCGACTTCACCGGCGGCGAATTCGTGCTGACCGAGCAGCGGCCGCGCATGCAGTCGCGCGCCGAGGTGGTGCCGCTGGCGCAGGGCGACGCCGTCGCCTTCGCCGTGCATCACCGCCCGGTGCAGGGGACACGCGGGACATACCGGGTTAACCTGCGTCACGGCGTCAGCCGGATTCGCTCCGGCCAGGGCCACACGCTGGGTGTGATCTTTCATGATGCCAAATGAGTGAGGCGATTGACTGCGGATTTGTTCGATAGCGTCGCCGAGGCGCAGCCATTGCGCGAGGAGATCGCTGACGGCGCCGTGCTGCTGCGCGGCTTCGTCACGCCGATCGAGAGCGAGTTGATCGAAGCCGTGCGCGCCATCGTGGCGCAATCGCCGTTTCGGCGCATGACCACGCCCGGCGGCTATCAGATGTCGGTGGCGATGACCAATTGCGGCGAGCGCGGCTGGATCACCGATCACACCGGCTATCGCTATGATCCAATCGATCCGCGAAACGGCGAGCATTGGCCGGCGATGCCGGCAGTATTCCGTGATCTCGCCCGCCGCGCGGCGGAGCAGGGCGGCTTCAAAGACTTCGCGCCCGATGCCTGCCTCGTCAACCGCTACGAGCCCGGCACGCGGCTGTCGCTGCATCAGGACAAGGACGAGCTCGACTATTCGGCCCCGATTGTCTCGGTCTCGCTCGGCCTGCCCGCAACCTTCCTGTTCGGTGGCTTGGCGCGCAGCGACAAGCCGCGCCGCTTCCGCCTCGTCCATGGTGACGTCGTGGTCTGGGGCGGGACTAGCAGGCTCGCTTATCACGGCGTCGCGCCGCTCGCCGACGGCGAGCATGCTCTGCTCGGCCGGAAGCGAATCAATTTGACGTTTCGACAAACACGCTAGTCCATCCCCTCATCCTGAGGAGCTTGCGAAGCAAGCGTCTCGAAGGATGGAGGCCCGAGCCGCCGCAGCGGGGGACCTCGTGGTTCGAGACGGCGCTTCGCGCCTCCTCACCATGAGGACAACTACGGCTTCGGCGGGTGAATGAACGCCCAGGGACTGACTTCGGAGTCCCGCGTCACTTCCACCGAGATCAGATACGGCCCGCCATGGGCGAGCGCCTTCTCCATCGCCGCCTTGAACTGGTCCGGCGCGGTGACGCGCGCAGCGGCAACGCCGAAGGATTCCGCGAGCTTGACGAAATCCGGATTGACGAGATCCGAAGCCACCACGCGGCCGTCAAACCGCTCGCGCTGGTCGCGGCGGACATTGCCGTAGGCGTTGTTGTTGAACACCAGCGTCACCACGCCGATGTTGAACTGCACGGCGGTCGAGAGCTCCTGCACGCCGAACATGAAGCCGCCGTCGCCGGTGATGGCGACGACGGGTTTGTCAGGGTTCGCGACCTTGGCGCCAAGCGCAGTCGGAAAGCCCGAGCCGAGCGTGCCCTGATAGCCTGACGTGATGAAGGTGCGCGGCTGATAGACCGGAAAGCCGTACCAGGAGGCGAAGCCGAACTGCGACAATTCATCTGTCACGATCGCATTCGCCGGCAGCACCTCGCGCAGGATGTTGAGATACGCCATCTGCGGCTGGATGCGCTGGATTTCCTGTTGCGCGGTTGCGGCGGCCTCGCGGATGTCTCCCCGCCGGCTGCGGCTTCTCGCATAGCCGGCCTTCTTCACGGCGGTGACGAGATCGGCCGTGCCAGCCTTGGCATCGGCGACGATGGCGGTATCGAAGGCGAGCCGCCGCATCTCGGCCGGATCGATATCGATCCGAATGGATTTCAGTCCCTTCGGCTGATAGGGCCAGCGAAAGCCAGAGGCCGGCAGCTCCGCGCGGGTGCCGATTGCGATCATCAAATCAGTGTTCGGCCACAGCTTATAGGCAGCAGCCATGGTGAGTCCGAGTTCGTGCGCATTGGAGACGATGCCGCGGCCGCTGCGAAAGGCAACGACGGGCGCATCGATCATCTCGGCGAGCTCGAGGATCTCCTCGCGCGCCTCGATCGCGCCGCTGCCGACGAAGATCATCGGCGCCTTGCTGGTCTTGATCAGCGCGGCGGCCTGCTTGATCAGGTCAGGATCAGGCAGCGGCGCGGGCAGCGGCTCCAGCATCTGTGCGGCGGCGGTTTCGGCGCGCTGGGTGAAGACGTCCCACGGCATCTCGACAGACGCAGGCCCACGCCGCCCCGACATCATCTCCTGAAAGGCGCGCGCGACGACCGTCGGCGCATTGCCGGGATATTCGATACGGTCTGCCCATTTCACATAAGTGCGCAGGGTCGCGAGCTGGTCCGGCATCTCGTGGAGATGGCCGCGACCCTTGCCCAAAAATGGCGTCGGCACCTGGCCGGTGACGCAGAGCACCGGCTCGTTGCAGCCGAACGCGGTGAGCAACGCCGCGCTGGCGTTGAGCACGCCGGGGCCAGGCACCACGCTGAACACGCCGGGCTTGCCGCTGGAGCGCGCATAGCCGAACGCCATGTAGCCGCAGGCCTGCTCGTGCCGCGCGCCGATCACCTTGAGCTGGGCTTGGTGGAAGGCATCGAACAGGCCGTAGACCTGCGCGCCGGGCAGGCCGAACACGGTGTCGACGCCGTGGGCGACGAGGCCGCTTACGATCGCTTCGCCGCCGGTGAGAGTGGTCATGGTGCTATTCCACTTCGATGGTTGATCAGGCTTCGTCGACGACGCCGTTGCGCAAGAGCCCGATGCCTTCTGCTTCGACCTCGACGATATCGCCCGGCCTCAGGTAGCGCGGCGGATCGAACCGCGCGCCGGCGCCGGTCGGCGTGCCGGTGACGATGATGTCGCCGGGGACGAGGGTGGCAAAGGTCGAGATATAGTTGATGAGGTAGCGGAACGGGAACATCAAGCGGCTGGTGCGATCGTCCTGCCTGAGCTCACCGTTGACATGCGTGGTGAGGCGAATGTCGGCGATCTGGGATTCCGTTGTATAGGGCACGAGCCATGGCCCGAGGCTGCCGCTGGAATCAAAGTTCTTGCCCTGCGTGACGTTGAACTTGGCATGACGCAGCCAGTCGCGCACCGAGCCTTCGTTGCAGAGTGTGAGCGCGGCGATGTGATCGAGCGCTGCGCTCTCCGCAATGTGCCGGCCTTCCTTGCCGATCACCAGCACGATCTCGCCTTCATAGTCGAGCTGTGCGGAGGCGCGCGGCCGCACCAGCGGCGTGCCATGGCCGACGAAGGAGCGTGGGCTCCGCATGAACATGCTCGGGTATTTCGGCGCGTCCTGGCCATCCTTGTACTCGGCGTTGCGATCGGGATAGTTGACGCCGATGCAGATGATCTTTTCCGGCGCGGGCACTGGCGGCAGAAAGGTGATCTCGCGGAGGGGATGATCCGGCGAGCGGCCTGCGGCTTCCTCGGCAAGGCTCGTCAGCTTCCCGGCCGCGATCACCTCGCGCAGCGTCGGAAAATCCTTGGCGTGGCGCGCGGAGAGATCGACCACGCCGCGATCGACGGCCGCGCCGTAGCGCGTTGCCCCCTCGACGGAATAGGTGGCGAGGCGAGGGAGTGTCATCAGTCTGCCACCAGCACGTCGGCCACGAATTTCGGCTCGCGCACGGCCTGGCCAGTGAAGGGCGAGCCCTGCTCGAACCAGGAGCGCGGCGCGGGGGCACCCCACAGCGTCTGCCGGCGCGGATCGCGCAGCGACCAGCGCAGCGGCTCGTGGTCGTGATCGCCCGTGAAGTAATCGCTGGTGTAGAGCTCGAGCCGGTGGCCGTCAGGGTCGCGCACATAAAGGAAGAACGCATTCGAGATGCCGTGGCGTCCGGGGCCGCGCTCGATGTTCTTCACGAAGCCCTGGGAGGCCATGACGTCGCAGAGATGGATGATGTTCATCGCCGTCGGCGTCCAATAGGCGAAGTGGTGCAGGCGAGGGCCCTTGCCGTTGGTGATGGCGAAGTCGTGGACGTTGCCCTTGCGATGCATCCAGGCTGCGGCGATACGTCCGTTCGGTCCGTCCTCCTCGGCATATTCGGTCAGCCGGAAGCCGAGCCGGGCGTAGAAATCGACGGTGTCCTGCACCTCGGCGGCGAAGACGTTGAAATGGTCCAGCCGCTGCGGGTGGCAGCCTCTGTAGAGATCGTAGCGGCGCAAGAGGTGTGGCCGGCGGTCCATCGCTGCATAGAGCTCGATCTGGAAGCCGAAGGGGTCCGTGAATTGCAGAGTGCGGCCCTGGAACGGCTGGTCCGCGAAGCCGTAGGCGAGACCGTTCTCGGAGAGGAATGCGGCCGCCTTGTCGAGATCCTTGTCGTTGCCGACCTTGAAGCCGAGCCGCGCGCAGGCGGGCGCTGCGGCCTTGCGCAGGACGAGCGAGTGATGCTGATGCTCTTCAGCTCCGCGCAAATAAACGACATTGTCGTCGGCGTCCTCGACATGCAGGCCAACAATGGTCTCGTAGAACTCGCGGCTCAGTTTCAGATCGGTGACGTCGAGCACGACATGGCTGGAGCGAATGATGTTGAACGGCGGCTCGAAGACGTGTTGCGGTATGGGCATTTGCGTTTCCCCTTGTATCAGTCATCCGGGGGGGCGGCTCGTTGAGCCGAACCCGGAATCTCGAGGTTCTCAGGTGCGCAATTGCGCACCATAGTTCGTGCTTCGCACGCCCCAAAACGACGGTTTTCCTAGATTCCCAGCTTCTGAATCTTGTGCGTGCCCCGCGCCAGCGAGACGTGCTTGGTTTCCATGTAGAAATCGAACGAATAGTCGCCGCCGTCGCGGCCGATGCCTGAGGCCTTCATGCCGCCGAACGGCGTCGGCAGGTGGCGGACGTTTTCCGAGTTCAGCCAGATCATGCCGGCCTCCAGCGCGTCCGCGACACGCAGGGCGCGGCCCATGTCGTTGGTCCAGACATAGCCGGTGAGGCCATAGCGAATGTCGTTGGCGATCTCGATCGCGTCCGCCTCGTCACGGAACGGCAACACGGTCAGGAAGGGGCCGAACACCTCCTCCTGCGCCACCCGCATCTTGCCATGCGCACCGGTCACCAGCGTCGGCTCGACGTAATGTCCGCCGCCGAGGCCGTCACAGGGCTTGCCGCCGACCGCGATCGTCGCGCCGTCCTGGCGCGCGACGTCGAAATAAGAGCAAACCTTTGCGAGGTGACGCTCGTGGATCAGCGGCCCGATCTCGGTTGCGGGATCGAGGGGGTGGCCGACCTTCAGCGCCTTCACGCGCGCGGTCAGCTTCTCCACGAATGTCTCGGCGATGCTCTGCTGAATCAGCAGGCGGCTGGAGGAGGTGCAGCGCTCGCCATTGAGCGAGTAGATCATGAACACCACCGCATCGAGCGCGCGGTCGAGATCGGCGTCATCGAACACGATCACGGGGTTCTTGCCGCCGAGCTCGAAATGCACGCGCTTCAAGGTCGGCGCGCCCTGGATCATGATCGCCGAGCCCGTCGCACTCTCGCCGACGAAGCCGATCGCCTTGATGGCGGGATGTTCGGTCAACGCCTTGCCGGCCTCTTCACCAAAGCCGTGCACGGTGTTGAGCACGCCATCGGGAATGCCGGCTTCCTTGACGAGCTTCGCCAGAATGGAGGCCGTCACCGGCGACCACTCGGCCGGCTTGTGCACGACGGTACAGCCGGCTGCCAGGGCAGGGGCGATCTTCCAGGTCGAGAGCATGAACGGCGTGTTCCACGGCGTGATCACGCCGACCGGGCCGATCGGCACGCGCGTCGAGACATTCCAGTGCTCGTCGCTCGGCGTGTTGAGGCCGTCGCGCGCCTCGGCGCATTTGTCGGCGAAGAACCGAAAGTTCTCGGCGGCGCGGATGGCGGCCTTGGCCATGAAGCGATAGGCTTGGCCGGTGTCGATGCATTCGAGCACCGCGATGTCATCGGCATTGTCCTCGATCGCGTCGGCGACCCGATGCAGCAGCTTGCGCCGCATAGCCGGGCCCATGTCGCGCCAGGATTTGAAGGCCAGCGCGGCAGCAGTGGCCGCACGATCGATGTCCTCGGCATTGCCGCGGGCGACGCTCGCGAGCGTCGCGCCATCGACCGGCGACTTGGTCTCGAAGGTCTCGCCAGAGATCGATGGCTCGATCTTGCCGTCGATGATGTGACCGATGCCGTCCGCGCGGAGCTTTTTCAGCAGCGGTGCGAGGCGGTCGCGGTTGGCCTGGAACACGTCGGCTTTTGGCGCGGGCTTATCCATTTGCGGCCTCCACTTTCAGGGCGTCGTGGATGTTGTTGCGCTTCCAGCTCGTGTCCTTGTCGTTGATCTGCATGTCGAACGACAAGGCGAACTTGCTGGCAGCGAAGACGGGGTCGAGATGTTTTGAGAGCGCCTGGAATACGTGCTCGCCGGCTTTCTGGCGCGTCTTGAGATCGCGGCCCTCGCCGATGCGCAATACCATGTCGAGAAAGCCGTAGTCCTGCCGCGCGTCCGCGATCGCGTAATGCTCGCACCTGACGGCGCGAACGCGGATGCCGCCGAGCGGGAAGATGCCGGTCTCGACCGCTGCCTTGCGCACGACTTCGCATACCAGGCCCATGTCGAGGCGGCCATCGAGATTGGCGGAATATTCGATGGTGAAATGCGGCATCGCGGTTTCACTCCCTGTCTTCTTATTGTCCGTCTAAGCGAAGTAGCAGCTCACCGAGCCGTAGGCGCCATAATCGGCCTGAATTGTGTCGCCCTTGCGGGTCTCGATCGGGCGGATGAAGGAGCCGGCGAGCACGACCTGTCCGGGCTCCAGCGCATGGCCGAGCGGTGCGATCTTGTTCGCGAGCCAGGCCACGGCGGTTGCGGGATGGTTGAGCACGCCGGCGGCAAGTCCGGTTTCCTCGAGCTGGCCGTTCCGGAAACACAGCGCGCCGATCCAGCGTAAATCGGCGTCCAGCGGCCGTATCGGCCGCCCGCCGAGCACGATGCCGGCATTCGCCGCGTTGTCGGCGATGGTGTCGAAAATCTTCCGCGTCGCTTTGGTCCTCGGATCGACCCGCTCGATGCGCGTGTCCAAAATCTCCAGCGCCGGCACCACGAAGTCGGTGGCGTTCAGCACGTCGAACATCGTGCAGCCGGGTCCTGAAAGGCGCTTGCTCATGACGAAGGCGAGCTCCGCCTCGACGCGCGTCGCGATGAAGCGCTCCGTCGGGACGGGGCCGCCATCAGCAAAGAACATGTCGTCGAGCAGCACGCCGGAATCCGGCTCGTCGATATCGAGCGCGCTCTGCATCGCCTTCGAGGTCAGGCCAATCTTGTGGCCTTTGACGATCCGCCCCTCGGCGATCTTGACGTCGACCCAAGCCTTCTGAATCGCGTAGGCGTCAGCGATGGTGATCCCAGGAAAATCCTGCGAGAGCTGCCGGATCTGCGTGCGAGTCTTCTCCGCCTGGTGCAGACGCCTCGCGCAAGCTTGGATATCGTCGTTGGAAAGCGCCATTTGTGATCTTACAAATCGGGGTGCCCGGAGATACTTAACATGTTAAATGAATGCGTCAAACACAATTCGCGCTTGCTGCATTGCGAAGATTTTGCAGCTTGAAAGGGTATCATGACGAAGAAACCCGCCGATCCCGCCGGCGAAAACGCGCCTGCCGCGCGGCAGGTGCCGATGCGCGACTTCTCGCGTTCACTGCCGATGTCGCTGCTGCGGGCACGCGAGGCGGTGATGCGGCAATTCCGCCCCTCACTGCGCGAGCACGGCTTGACCGAGCAGCAATGGCGCATCCTGCGCGCGCTGGCCGGCATCGAGGCGGCCGAGGTCACGGAACTCGCGCGCACGGCGTTCCTGCTCGGGCCGAGCCTGTCACGCATCCTGCGCGACCTCGAAGCGCGCAATCTGATCGAGCGCAAGACCGCCAAGGCGGACCAGCGCCGCAGCATGGTCTCGATCTCGAAAGAAGGCGTGAAGCTGATGGCCTCCGTGGCGCCGACGTCGGAGGCGATCTATGCCGAGATCACGCGACGCTTTGGCGCACGCAAACTCGTCGAGTTGCAGGACATGCTTGGCGAGCTCGAACAGAGTCTCGCAGGGCTCGGCAGCGGCGAGGGGGCAAGTGCCGAGGAGTGAAAGCTGATATGCGCGAGGGCGCGGTGCGAGCCATGGACATGGCCGCGTTTTTTCGCTCAAAGTGCCGCCCAAGCCGATCGCTGCAAAATCGGCAGCGGGTAGAGGTAAGCAGACCGTCATGGTCACCATTCAAGTCCAGAGGCTGATCGACTTCGTCAGCGAGGTCTTTGCGCATGCGCAGTCCTCGCCGGAGGAAGCCAGGCGCATCGCCACCTACCTCACAACAGCGAACCTGACCGGCCATGACAGTCACGGCGTGATCCGCGTGCCCGTCTACATCCGTTGGCAGAAATCCGGCGCGGTCGTGCCCAACCAGAACGCGGAAGTGGTGCTGGACACGCCCTCGCTCGCGGTGGTCGACGGCAAGTTCGGCTACGGCCAGACCGTGACGCCGCAGGCGGTTCGGATCGGCCTCGACAAGTGCAAGAAGGCGGGGCTTGCCGCGGTCGCGCTGCGCAACGCCGGCCATATCGGCCGTGTCGGCGACTGGGCCGAGATGGCTGCCGCCGAAGGGCTGATCTCGGTGCACTTCGTCAATGCGGCGGGCTCGCTGCTGGTTGCGCCGTTCGGCGGCGTCGAGAAGCGGCTGTCGACTGCGCCATATTGCGTCGGCATCCCCCGCGCGGGTCAGGATCCGATCGTGCTGGACTTCGCGACCTCGGTCGTCGCCGAAGGAAAGGTGCTGGTCGCAAGCCGTGGCGGCAAAAAGCTGCCGAAAGGCGCGCTGGTCGATTCCGACGGCAGCCTGAGCGAGGACCCAGTCGTGCTCTACGGCCCCTACACGCCGGCGGGACCGCGCGATCATACCAAGGGCACAGGCGCCATCCGTGCCTTCGGCGAGCACAAGGGATCGGGGCTCGCCTTCATATGCGAGCTCTTGGGCGGTGCGCTGACTGGAACCGGGGCCACATCGGGCGGGCGGCGCTTTGCCAACGGCATGCTGGCGTTCTATGTCGATCCGAAGGTGGTCGATACCTCCAACCTTTTCGACGACGAAGTCTCGCGCTATGTCGATTTCATACGCGCCACCAAGCCGATGGCCGACGTCGATCGGGTGCTGATTCCCGGCGATCCCGAGCGGAAAATCCGCGCGGAACGCACGAAAAACGGCATCCCCTTGCCGGATGACACCTGGGCGGCAATAGTGAACACGGCCCGCGAGGTCGGCGTCAGCGAAGTCAGCATCCAGAGGGCGACCGCATAGGTCTTGCGCCATTGCGAGCGTAGCGCGGCGATCCAGTTCGCGGTAACAGCGGGGTTGTGCTGTCGCGGCGCTCGTCATGGTGACGAAGGTTCAAACAACAAAGAAGGAAGGCAACGTGGCGAACAAGGTCAAGGAAATCTGGAAGTCGGGCAAGGCCGTGGTCAACGCGTGGCTCGCTATACCCTCTGGCTTCTCGGCCGAGATGGTCGCGCAATGCGGCTTCGACAGCGTCACCGTCGACATGCAGCATGGCGTGCAGGACTATCTGTCAATGGTCCAGTGCTTCCAGGCCATGGACAAGCATCCGATCACCCCGATGGTCCGCGTGCCCTGGAACGAGCCCGGCATCATCGGCAAGGTGCTCGACGGCGGCGCCTATGGCGTGATCTGCCCGATGGTCAATACGCCGCAGGAAGCCCGGAACCTGGTCTCCTATTCGAAATATCCGCCGAAGGGCGTGCGCTCCAACGGTCCGATCCGCGCCGGCATGTACGGCACCGCAGGCTCCTACCAGAAGACGGCCAACGACGAGATCGTGCTGCTGCCGATGATGGAGACCAGGACCGCGGTCGAGAACATGGAAGCGATCCTCGACGTCGAGGGCATCGACGGCGTCTATATCGGCCCGTCCGACCTCGGCTTCTCCTACGGCCTCGAGCCCAAGCTCGACCGCAGCGAGCCGGAGATCCTCGCGATCTACGAGAAGATCATCAAGGAGTGCGGCAAGCGCGGCCTCAACCCGGGCATCCATTGCAGCGGCGCCGAAGGCGCAGCGCGCGCCATCAATATGGGCTTCAAGCTGGTGACGTTGTCGAACGAGGTCGGTCTGATGACGACCTACGCCAAGATGCAGGTGAATGCGACCCGCAAGGAATCAGGCGGGAAGGCGTGATCTAGCGTGTCCCGGACGCGGTGCAGCGACAAAAGCGCGTTTACGCGCGTCTTTGACCGCTATGGCGATGCACCGCAGAGCCGCGACCCAGTTGCTGCGCAAGGCTGGCGTGACAAGGCTGACGTGACAATGGGCCCGGGATCAGCAGTGCATCCTTTCACGCTGCGCTGCGTCCGGCGCACGATATTTTGAAGACCCAAGGAGACCTCCCATGACCATTAGCCCCGTCATCCGCCTGCATCCCGATGATGGCGTGCTGATCGCGCGCGCGAGCCTGCCGCCCGGCACAATGGTCGCCGACGGCGTGATCACGGTCGATCGCATTCCCTCCGGCCACAAGGTCGCGATCAAGCCGATCGCATGGGGAGAGCCAATCAAGCGCTACGGCCAGATCATCGGCTTTGCCACGGTGCCGATCGCGCCGGGCCAGCACGTCCACACGCAGAATTGCGGCATGGGCGATTTCGCCAAGGACTATGCCTATTGCGCCGACGTCAAGCCGACGCCGAATTTCGACCTGCCGGCGACCTTCGAGGGCATCCGCCGTCCGGACGGCCGCGTCGCCACGCGCAACTATATCGGCATCCTCACCTCGGTGAATTGCAGCGCGCATGTCGCCAGTCTCGTTGCCGACGTCTTCAAGAAGAATCCCTTCACCGGCGACAACCCGCTGGCCGATTTCCCCAACGTCGACGGCGTGGTCGCGCTGACCCACAAGACCGGCTGCGGCATGACGCAGAACGAGCCGCTGGCGCTGCTCCGCCGCACGCTTGGTGGCTATGCGCGGCACGTCAATTTCTCTCACGTCATCGTGCTCGGCCTCGGTTGCGAGGTGAACCAGATCGGCGGCCTGATGGAAGAGCAGAAGCTCGCCGGCCGCCTGCGTGCGATGGACATCCAGGAGGTCGGCGGCACGCGCAAGACGGTGGAGGCGGGCATCGCCTTCGTGCGCGAGGCGCTCGCCGATGCCAACAAGGTCAGGCGCGAATCCGTGCCGGCAAGCGAGCTCACCGTGGCCCTGCAATGCGGCGGCTCGGACGGCTATTCCGGTGTATCAGCCAATCCCGCGCTCGGTGCTGCCAGCGACCTCGTCGTCCGTCACGGCGGCACCGTGATCCTGTCGGAAACGCCGGAGACCTATGGCGCCGAGCATCTGCTGACGCGCCGCGCCGTCAGCCGCGAGGTCGGCGAGAAGCTGGTCGACCTCATGCGCTGGTGGGACGAATACACCGCGCGCGAAGGCGCTGAGATGAACGCCAATCCAAGCCCCGGCAACAAGGCCGGCGGCCTCACCACCATCCTGGAAAAATCGCTCGGCGCAATGGCGAAGGCCGGCACCACCAATCTCGTCGAGGTGCTGCGCTACGCCGAGCCCGTCACCAAGAAGGGTTTTGTCTTTATGGACACGCCCGGCTACGACCCGGTTGCAGCGACCGGCCAGGTCGCAGGCGGCGCCAATCTCGTCTGCTTCACGACCGGGCGCGGCAGTGTGTTCGGCTGCAAGCCGGCGCCGTCGATCAAGCTCGCCACCAACACGCCCATGTACAAGCGCATGGAAGAGGACATGGACGTCAATTGCGGCACCATCCTCGAAGGCGAGGAGAGCGTCGAGCAGTGCGGCCAGCGCATCTTCGATCTCATCCTCAAGACGGCCTCGGGACAGCCGACCAAGAGCGAGAGTTTTGACTTTGGCGGCGCCGAGTTCGCGCCGTGGGTGTTAGGGGCGACGATGTAGTAAACCTGCAGCCTGCGCCATAGGCACGGTCTGCACGTTGTTAGTGCTTGATCGCGCTCACATCAGGTGTTCTGCTCAAAAAAGCTGCTGGAGCACCGCACCCCGTGTCGATCTACGTCGCACTACACCACGTCACGCACTACAAATACGACCGCCCGATCGATCTCGGCCCGCAGACCATCCGGTTGCGGCCGGCGCCGCATACTCGCACGCCGATCCTGAGCTATTCGCTCAAGGTCACGCCATCCAATCATTTCGTAAACTGGCAACAGGACCCGCAGGGCAATTGGCTCGCGCGCTACGTCTTCCCGGAGAAGACGACCGAGCTGAAATTCGAGGTCGATTTTACGGCGCAGATGACCGTGGTCAATCCGTTCGACTTCTTCGTCGAGCCTTATGCCGACAGCTTTCCGTTCGACTATCCGAAGGACCTGAAGACGGAGCTTGCGCCCTATCTCGAGACCATCAAGCCCGATCGCTTGTTTGCGCAATATCTCGATGCGATCCCGCAGGAAGCGCCGAACACCGTCAACTTCCTGGTCGATCTCAATCGGGAGCTCCAGAAGAAGATCCGGTACGTCATCCGCATGGAGCCGGGCGTGCAGTCTCCGGAGGAGACGCTCAGTTCCGGCGCCGGCTCGTGCCGCGATTCCGCCTGGCTCTTGATCCAGACCTTCCGCCATCTCGGGCTCGCCGCCCGTTTCGTCTCCGGCTATCTCGTCCAGATCCGTCCCGACATCGATCCGATCGAGGGGCCGCCGGAGGTTGAGAACGATTTCACCGATCTGCACGCCTGGGCCGAGGTCTACCTTCCGGGCGCGGGCTGGATCGGGTTCGACGCGACCTCCGGCATGCTCGCGGGCGAGGGGCACATCCCGGTTGCCGCAACACCGCATTATCGCTCGGCCGCGCCGATCTCCGGTGGCGCCGGCTTTGCCGAGGTCGAGTTCGCATTCGACATGAGCGTGAAGCGCATTCGCGAGGCGCCGCGCATCACAAAACCGTTCTCTGACGAAGCCTGGGCGCGGCTCAACGATCTCGGCGAGCAGGTCGACGGCGAACTTGCCGCCCACGACGTGCGGCTCACCATGGGCGGCGAGCCGACCTTCGTCTCGGTCGATGATCTTGAAGCGGCGGAATGGAACATCGACGCCGTCGGTCCGACCAAGCGCGCCGTTGCCGACGATCTGATCCGCCGCCTGCGCGTGCGGTTCGCGCCCGGCGGCCTGCTGCACTTCGGCCAGGGCAAATGGTATCCTGGCGAGACCCTGCCGCGCTGGGCGTTTGGCCTGTATTGGCGCAAGGACGGCGTGCCGATCTGGAAGAATGCGGATCTCATCGCCAGGATCGAGAACCCGGGGCGCGCTAACGTCAAGGACGCCGAGGCCTTCATGGAGGGCACGGTCGCACGGCTCGGCCTCGATCCCGGCTACATCATGCCGGCCTATGAAGATCCCGCCTATTGGTTGCAGAAGGAGGGGGAGCTTCCGATCAACGTCGATCCCTCGGATTCCAAGCTGTCCGATCCGGAAGCGCGCGCCCGAATGGCGCGGGTGTTCGACGAGGGGCTGAATACGCCAAAGGGCTTCGTGCTGCCGGTGCAGCGCTGGAACGCGGACGCGCCGCGCTGGCGCAGCGAGCGCTGGAAGCTGCGTCGCAAGCATCTGTTCTTGATGCCCGGCGATTCCCCGCTCGGCCTGCGATTGCCGCTCAGCGCGCTCGAATATATTCCGCCCGATCGCTATCCCTATATCGTCGAGCAGGATCCGATGGAGCCGCGCACCAAGCTGCCGGTGTTCGAGCGCATGCCACGCCTGCAATCGCCGCCGCCGCGACTGGCGCCGGACCGTCCCGACGCAGCGGAGCCGGTACGCACCGCGATGTCGATCGAAGTCCGCGACGGCGTGCTCTGCGCCTTCTTGCCGCCGGTCGAGCGCATCGAGGATTATCTGGAGCTGGTCGCGGCCCTCGAAGCCACGGCCGAGGAGATGCAGCTCCAGGTTCATGTCGAGGGTTATCCGCCGCCGTTCGATCCGCGCATCGACGTCATCAAGGTGACGCCTGACCCTGGCGTAATCGAGGTCAACGTCCAGCCGGCAAAGAATTGGCGTGAGGCTGTCGACATCACCGTCGGGCTCTATGAGGATGCCGCCAAGATCCGTCTCGGCGCCAACCGTTTCCTGATCGACGGCCGCCACACCGGCACCGGCGGCGGCAATCACGTCGTGGTCGGCGGCTCGTCACCGCAGGACTCGCCGTTCCTGCGGCGGCCCGATCTCTTGAAGAGCCTCGTGCTGTACTGGCAGCGGCATCCGTCGCTGTCCTATTTCTTCTCCGGCCTCTTCATCGGCCCGACCAGCCAGGCGCCGCGTATCGACGAGGCGCGCCACGACAGCATCTACGAGCTCGAGGTCGCGCTGTCGCATGTGCCGCCGCCCGGCACCCAGACGCCGCTGTGGCTGGTGGATCGCCTGTTCCGGCATCTGCTGGTCGACATCACCGGCAACACCCACCGTGCCGAGATCTGCATCGACAAGCTCTATTCGCCGGAAGGTTCGACCGGGCGCCTCGGCCTGGTCGAATTCCGCGCGCTCGAAATGCCGCCTGATCCGCGCATGTCGCTGGCTCAGCAGCTCCTGATCCGCGCGCTGATCGCAAGGTTCTGGCGCGAGCCGCTGACAGGCAAGTTCGTGCGCTGGGGCACCGCGCTGCATGACCGCTACATGCTGCCGCGTTTCATCTGGGAGGATTTTCATGACGTGCTCACCGAGCTGAAGCAGTTCGGTTATTCCTTCGAGCCGGAATGGTATCTGGCCCAGCTCGAATTCCGCTTCCCCGGCTTCGGCCGGGTCCATCATGGCGGCGTGACACTGGAGCTGCGCCAGGCGCTGGAGCCCTGGCACGTGCTCGGCGAGGAGGGCTCGGCCGGCGGCACGGTGCGCTATGTGGACTCATCGGTCGAGCGGCTTCAGGTTAAGGCCGAGGGATTCGTCGAGGGTCGCCACATTGTCACCTGCAACGGCCGCCGCCTGCCGATGACATCGACCGGCCGCTCGACGGAAGCCGTGGCCGGCGTCCGCTTCAAGGCCTGGCAGCCGGCCTCCGGCCTGCACCCGACCATTCCGGTCCATGCGCCGCTGACCTTCGACCTGATCGACACCTGGAACGGCCGCTCGCTGGGCGGCTGCGTCTACCACGTCGCCCATCCCGGCGGACGCAACTACGATACCAAGCCCGTCAACACCTATGAAGCCGAGGCGCGGCGGCTGGCGCGCTTCCAGGACCACGGCCATACCCCTGGGCCAATACAGCCGCCGCCCGAGGAACGCACAAATGAGTTTCCGCTGACCCTCGACTTGCGGACCCCGCTCCTGCAATGAGTATGATGGTGGGGCAGGGAGAGGCGCATGGCCGAGGGCGCAGCCGAGCAGGACGACCAGGCGGGCAGGGCGCAAGGACTGCGTGAAGGCCAGCGCCGCCTTGCGCAATGGGTCCGCGATTATAGCCGCCTGCCTGGCATCCCCGACGAGTTCCTGGGACCCGACGGCGCCCCGCGGGCGGTCTGGAGCCGCTTCTTCGATGCCTTCGGCGCGCTCGCGCCCGACGAGGTCGAGCGTCGCTTTGGCATGGCCGACCGCCATCTCCGCGAGGCCGGCGTCACCTACCGCGCCCCAGGCGACAGTGCCGACCGGCCGTGGTCGATCAGCCATCTGCCGCTCCTGATCGACGAGGCCGACTGGAAGCAGCTCTCCGCTGGCATCACCCAGCGCGCCGAATTGCTCGAGCTCGTGCTGCGCGACATCTATGGCGAGGGGCGCCTCATCGCCGAGGGCGCACTGCCCGCGGCTGCGATCGCCGGCAGTCCCGAATATCTCCGCCCCGTCTGCGGCGTGCCGCCGCCCGGCGGGCGCTACCTCTCGATCTATGCCGCCGATGTCGGCCGCGGTCCTGACGGCCGCTGGTGGGTGCTTGGCGACCGCACGCAGGCGCCGTCGGGGGCCGGCTATGCGCTGGAGAACCGCCTGGTGCTCTCGCGCGCCTTCTCCGATCTCTACAAGTCGATGAATGTGCCGCGCGTCGCGCCGTTCTTCGAGGCGTTCCGCGATAGCCTGCGCGCGCGTGCCGACCGCGACGAGCCGCGGATCGGCGTGCTCACGCCGGGCAGCTTCAGCGAGACCTATTTCGAGCATGCGACGCTGGCGCGCTATCTCGGCTTCCTCCTGGTTGAGGGCGACGATCTCGCGGTCAGCGACAACCGCGTTCACATCCGCACCGTCGCCGGCCTGAAGCGGCTCGACGTGCTCTTGCGCCGCGTCGATTCCAACTCGCTCGACCCGCTCGAGCTCGACGCGTCCTCGCATCTCGGCGTGCCGGGGCTGATCGACGTGCTGCGCAAGGACGGCGTCGTCATCGCCAACATGCCGGGCTCGGGCGTGCCGGAAGCACGGGCGCTGCTCGGCTTCCTGCCGGCGCTGAGCCGCCGCCTGCTCGGCGAGGAGCTGAAGATGCCGCACATCGCGACCTGGTGGTGCGGCCAGCGCGCGGCGCGCGACGAGGTGCTGGCGCGGCTCGACGAGGTCGCGATCGAGGGTGCCTACCGACGAGGCGTTCCCGGCTTCGACAGCACGGGACCGGTGCTCGCGAGCGAGTTGGATGCGAGCGAGCGCCAGCGCCTGGTCGATGCGATCACCGCGCGCGGCATGGACTATGTCGGTCAGGAGGTGGTGCGGCTCTCGACCATGCCGGTGTGGGAGCAGGGCCAGCTCACGCCGCGGCCGTTCGTGCTGCGCGTGTTCGCAGCCGCCACGCCCGATGGCTGGGCCATCATGCCCGGCGGCTTCTGCCGGATCGCCGAGCAGGCCGACGCGCGCGCGGTATCGATGGGCGACGGTGCCCGCGCCGCCGACGTCTGGGTCGTCTCGGACAAGCAGGTCTCGACCGCGACGCTGCTGCCGGCGACCGACAAGGTGCGCATCCGCCGCATCGCCGGCGTGCTGCCGAGCCGCGCCGCCGACAATCTGTTCTGGCTCGGCCGCTATCTGGAACGCGCCGAGGCGACGCTGCGCCTGGTGCGCGCGTTGGGATCGCCGAGCGGGCCCAACAAGGGCAGCTCGGCTACGATGCAGTCGATTGAACGGATCCAGCGCCTGCTGGTCGCATGGGGCGCGGTCTCGCAAATCTCGCGCGCGGCGCCTGGACCTATCGTCGCCGAAGCGCTGCAGAGCCCGGAGCGTTTCGGCTCGTCGCTGTCGCTGGTCCGCGCGGCGCAGCGCACGGCGACCTCGTTGCGCGAGCGCCTCTCGCCTGATGCCTGGCAGGTCATCACCGAGATGGCCGAGCGCCTCGCCCACGAGGTCGAGGACGACGACAGCGTCTTGAGCGCGGCCGAGCTCACTTTGCAGGAGCTCGCGAGCTTTGCAGGCCTCGCGCAGGAGAACATGAACCGCGCCGCCGGCTGGCGCTTTCTCGACATCGGCCGCCGCGTCGAGCGCGCCGTCAACACCACGCGCTTCACGCGTCAATTCGCCTATGACGAGGCCGGCGACGAGGATCTCGACATCCTGCTGACGCTGGTGGATTGCCAGATCACCTACCGCTCGCGCTATCTGCTGGCGCCGGTCCTGGCGCCGGTACGCGACCTCGCCGTGCTCGATCCCTACAATCCGCGTTCGGTGGCGTTCCAGGTGACGACGCTCAACGAGCACATCGCCGCGCTGCCGAGCCTGAAGGAGCACGGCCTGATCGAGAAGCCGCAGCGGCTTGCAGTGGCGATGCAGGCGATGCTCGCGACCGCGGAGGCCGAGAAGCTCGAGGTCAAGACGCTGTTCGCGCTGGAGCAGGATCTGCTCAGCCTCGCGGAGGCGATCGGGCAGCACTATTTCCCGCACGGCCCCAATGCCAGCCGGCCGGAAAAGTTGACGGGGCTGGCGTGATCTACGACATCCGTCACGTCACGACTTACGAATATGAGAGTCCGGTCAGCTTCGCCCGCTGCACGCTGCGGCTGGAGCCGAACAGCGGCAATGGCCAGGAACTGATCTCACACCACGTCGAGATCCGTCCGCGTCCGGCCGAGCGCAATCTCCGCCGCGATTTCTTTGGCACGCTCACCGAGAGCGTGGTGATCGAAGCTGCGCACCGCAACTTGCGGATCGATTCTCGATCACGTGTGTCCGTCTCGCGACAGCCGCCAGCGCGTGATGCGGAAAGCCCGGCCTGGGAAAGCATTCGCGACATTGCCTTCGAGGCGACGAGCCTCGGGCCGTCCTCGCCAGTCGGCTATGTCTTTGCGAGCCCGCTGGTGCCGGTGTTGCATCCGCTCAGCGCCTACGCGGCGATGAGCTTTGCGCCCGGCGCCGGCATCCTCAAAGGTGCAGCCAATCTCATGCACCGCATCCGCAGCGATTTTCGCTACGACCCAAAGGCGACGGTGATCTCGACGCCGCTCGGCGAGGTCTTCGACAAGCGTCACGGCGTCTGCCAGGATTTTGCTCATGTGATGATCGCAGGGTTGCGCGGGCTCGGCCTGCCTGCAGCCTATGTCAGCGGTTATCTGCGTACCGTTCCGCTGGCGGGCCAGCCGCGTCTGCAAGGTGCCGACGCCACCCACGCTTGGGTGTCGCTGTGGTGCGGGCCGGAGCTCGGCTGGGTCGATTTCGATCCCACCAACGATCTCCTGGTCGCAAATGACCATATCGTGCTCGCGGTCGGGCGCGATTTTTCCGACGTGTCGCCGGTCGACGGCATCATCGTCGGCTCGCCGAAGCAGAAACTCGGCGTCGCCGTGGATGTGCTGCTGGTGGAATGACCGCAATCTTGCGGTTTGGACGGAAGCGACCCTAAGATGTATCGCGCCGCAACTGCAACTGAGATATGACGCAGCGCAACGGCAACATATTTTCGTGTTTTCGTGCCGGGATTTGGTCAGTCGGCCCAAGATGGGCTATGCTCGCTCGTGCGTCGAGGACAAGAATGAGGCGTCGGGAGTTGGTATGGAACACCAGCGACAGACGGGGCTGCATCCATGATGACGTTACCGAGACTGGCGGCCGAGACCCTCGAGAAGATGCTGGGCTCGTTCATGCGTCGCCGGTACGACGAGACCTCTGCCAGGATGCTGGAAGGCTCGACGCGCACCGCGATGGAATGCATCGGCAACAGCGACGCGCTGTATCACAACATCGAGCATACGATGCTGGTGACTCTGGCCGCCCAGGCGATCCTCATGGGACGTAATCTCCATGCGCATCTTGCCGCGGAGGACTACCTCCATATCCTGATCGCCTGCCTTGCGCACGATATCGGCTATGTTCGCGGCCTGTTTCCTGAGGATGACGAAGACGGTTTCATCATCGACGAGGCGGGAACCAAGGTGTCGCTGCCGCGGGGCGCGTCGGATGCCAGTCTGATGATGTATCACGTTGATCGCTCCAAACTCTTTGTGCGGCGGCGGCTGCCGCCGATCCGCGGCCTCGACTCTGAGCGTGTCGCGCGCGCCATCGAGGGCACGCGGTTTCCTGCCCGCGAGGGCCAGGACTATGACAAGGACGCCTCGATCCTGCGCGCCGCCGATTTCATCGGCCAGCTCGGCGATCCCAACTATCTGCGCAAGGCCAACGCGCTCTATTACGAGTTCGAGGAGGTCGGCATCAACCGCCAGCTCGGCTACGACTCGCCCGCCGACATCGTCAACCGCTACCCACAGTTCTACTGGAACAGCGTCGCGCCGCACATCCAGACCGAGATCGGCTATCTCAACAAGACCGAGATCGGCCGGCAGTGGATCGCCAATCTTTACAGCAACGTGTTCCGCGCCGAACGCGACATCTCGCTGTCCGGTCCGCAGAAATGAGATCGAGCTCGAAGCTCGGATGAGCGCAGCGATATCCGGGTTCAGCATGCCTCATCCCGGATGTCGCTTCGCTGGTCCGGACTATGATAGCGAACAGCTTGGCGAAAAAATCATGCAACACAAAACGATCGCCACCGACATCCTCGAGATCGCCTATCTCGACTATGGCCCGATCGACGGCTGGCCCTGCATCATGGGCCACGGCTTTCCCTACGATGTGAACGCCTACGCCGAGGCCGCACCGATCATTGCACGGGCCGGCGCGCGGGTGCTGGTGCCCTGGCTGCGCGGCTACGGGCCGACGCGGTTTCGTGCTGCCGGGACGCTGCGCTCCGGCGAACAGGCGGCGCTTGGCGTGGATCTCCTGGCCTTCATGGACGCCCTCGGCATCAAGCGCGCGGTCGTCGGCGGCTATGACTGGGGCGGACGCGCCGCCTGCGTGGTTTCGGCGCTCTATCCGGAGCGCGTGATCGCCCTCGTCTCCGGCAATTCCTACAACATCCAGAACATCGCCCGCGCGATGGAGCCGGCCTCGCCGGCCGAAGAGGCCGCGCTCTGGTATCAATATCTCTTCCACAACGAGCGCGGCCGCCGCGCGCTGGAGCGCAACCGGCGCGGCTTTGCGCGTCAGCTCTGGTCGATGTGGTCGCCGAAATGGACGTTCGACGAGGCGACGTTCGAGAAAAGCGCGCTATCCTTCGACAATCCTGATTTTGTCGATGTCGTGATCCATTCCTACCGCCACCGCTATGCGCTTGTTGACGGCGACCCCGCCTATGCCGCGATCGAGGCCAAGCTCGCCGCGCAGCCGCCGATCCGCGTCCCGACCATCGCAATCGACGGCGACAGCGACGGCGTCAATCCTGGCACCGCCCATCACGCGCGCAAGTTCGAGGGGTTGTTCGAGCGGCGCGTCTTCACGAATGCGGGTCATAATTTGCCGCAGGAGCGGCCGGTCGAATGGGCGAGGGCCGTGCTCGACGTCCGGAAAGCGGCCGCATAGAGCCCGTTTCTAGTCTCGCGGCTGGCTTGTCTGTCATGCTTCCGATTTTTCCTGATTCTGGGAACCTTTTCCGATTGCAGCCGTCCAAGCTGTGGGGCCGCCTCTGTGTTGCGGCTCGTCGCAAGGGGAGGATCTAGATGAAGTCACAAGTGCGCAAGCTGGAACGTGTCGCGGTTGCGCAGAGGCCAACCGAACGGCCTGATCGGGCGGAGGTCGAGCAAGCGGTCCGGACCATGATCCGCTGGGCGGGCGATGATCCCGCGCGCGACGGCCTGCGCGATACACCGGATCGGGTTGCGCGTGCCTTCGAAGAATATTTTTCCGGCTATGCGCTGGATCCAACCGAAATCCTGCAAAAGACCTTCGAGGAAATCGAGGGCTATGACGAGATGATCGTCCTGCGCGGCGTCCGCTTCGAAAGCCATTGCGAGCACCACATGGCGCCGATCGTCGGCCGCGCCTGGGTTGCCTATATTCCGCAAGGGCGCGTGGTCGGCATCTCAAAGCTGGCGCGCGTGGTGGACATCTATGCGAAACGCCTCCAGATCCAGGAGAAGATGACCGCGCAGATCGCCAATACCATCAACGACGTGCTGAAGCCCGAAGGCGTCGGCGTCATCATCAAGGCGACGCATCACTGCATGACCACGCGCGGTGCGCACAAGCCCGGGACCGATCTCGTCACCAGCCGCATGCTGGGCGTGTTCCGCGACAATGCGCTGACACGTCAGGAGCTGTTGGGGCTGGCCAATTCGGACGATTGATCCGCGCTTGCTCAAGGAGATGACGCCATGACCGAGGACAATAAGCCGAGCGGACCCGATCTGGCCAGGGGCGTATCACTGACCGCGTTCGAGGACGGCAAATTGCTCGGCCACGTCGGCGAGGAAGACGTCCTGCTGGTGCAGGCCGGCAGCGAGATTTTTGCGATCGAGCCGGCCTGCAGCCACTACCACGGCCCGCTCGCCGATGGTCTGGTCGTCGGCGACACCATCCGCTGTCCCTGGCATCACGCCTGCTTCTCCCTGCGCACAGGCGAAGCCACCCGCCCGCCGGCGCTGAACGCGCTGGCGGTGTGGGAGGTCACGCGCGATCGGGACAACATCGTCGTCCAGCGCAAGCGCGACGCACCGAAGCCGTCGGCAGCGCATCGCAGCGCGTCGACGCCGGAGAAATTCGTGATCATCGGCGGCGGCGCGGCTGGCTTCGCCGCGGCCGACACGCTCCGGCGCGAGGGCTTTGCCGGTGCCATCACCATGCTCAGCAATGACGGCGCGATGCCGGTCGACCGGCCCAACCTGTCAAAGGATTACCTCGCCGGCAACGCGCCAGAGGATTGGCTGCCGCTGCGGGCCGAGGATTATTATCACGACGCGGGCATCGATCTCAGGCTCAACACGAACGTCTCCGCCATTGATCCGCAGGCGCGCAACGTCACGCTGGGCAATGGCGACAGACTGCCGTTCGACAAGCTGCTGCTGGCGACCGGGGCCGAGCCGGTCAAGTTGCAGATCCCGGGCGCGGACCAGCCGCGCGTCCACACCTTGCGCTCGGTTGCCGATAGCCGCGCCATCATCACGGCCGCAGGGACCGCCAAGCGCGCCCTGGTGATCGGCGCCAGTTTTATCGGCCTCGAAGTCGCAGCTTCCTTGCGGGCGCGGAAGATCGAGGTGCATGTGGTCGCGCCCGAGCAACGGCCGATGCAGCGCGTGCTCGGCTCGGAGATGGGCGACTTCGTTCGCGCACTGCACGAAGAAAACGGTGTGATCTTCCACCTCGAGGACACCGTGGAGAAGCTCGAGGGCGCACGCGCCACGCTGAAGAGCGGCGGCGTCATCGAGGCCGATCTCGTCGTGGTCGGCATCGGCGTCAAGCCGCGTCTCGCGCTCGCCGAGCAGGCGGGTCTTGCCGCCGATCGCGGCGTGAGCGTGAACGAATATCTGGAGACCAGCGCATCCGGCATCTTCGCCGTCGGCGACATCGCGCGCTGGCCCGATCCGCACTCAGGCCAGAACATCCGCGTCGAGCATTGGGTCGTTGCCGAGCGCCAGGGCCAGACCGCAGCGCGCAACATGCTCGGCAAGCGCGAGCGCTTCGACGCGGTGCCGTTCTTCTGGTCCCAGCATTACGATGTGCCGATCAACTATGTCGGCCACGCCGAGAGCTTTGACGATATAGTGATCGACGGCAGCATCCCGGGCAAGGACTGCCTGCTGAAGTACCGCAAGGGCGCCCGCGTGCTCGCGGTTGCTTCGATTTACCGTGATCTCGACAATCTCAAGGCCGAGCTCGGGATGGAGCGGTCGCGCACCTGAAGCCAAGCATCGGGTTTGACCCTCAACTCCTCACGTTACAGGCGCTGGAGGCGCTCCATCAGCAACTCGACGCAAGACCGTCTGGCGCAACTCCGCTGATCTGATGTGCTGACAAAAAACAGCACGCAGCGCGTTCGCTTCGCGCGGAGATGATCACCGGGGAGAAACCATGAAATCCGCCTTGGTCCTGGCCGCAGCGCTGGCTTCCGCCTGTCTGTTCACGCCCGTCGCCGCGCAAAAATCCTACGGTCCGGGCGTCACCGACACCGAGATCAAGATCGGCAATACCATGCCCTATAGCGGCCCGGCCTCGCCGCTCAGCATCACCGGCAGGGTGATCGCGGCCTATTTCGATGAGGTCAACGAGAAGGGCGGGGTCAATGGCCGCAAGCTCAATCTGATTTCCCTGGACGACGCCTTCTCCCCGCCCAAGACCATGGAAGCGGCGCGGCGGCTGGTCGAAGGCGATGGCGTCGCCTTCATCTTCGCCACCATGGGCACCGCGCCGAGCTCGGCGATCGCAAAGTACCTGAACAGCAACAAGGTGCCGCAGCTGTTCCTGATCAGTTCGGCCTCGAAATGGAACGATCCCGCCAACATGCCCTGGTCAATGGCGCTGCCATGGGCGCCGAACTACACCAGCGAAGCGGCGATCGACGTCGCCTATGCCCGTGCCAAGAATCCGAATGCGCGCTTTGCGGTGCTCTATCAGAACGACGACGCTGGGAAGGAATATCTGCGCGGCGTCAAGGAAGCGCTCGGTGCCGACGCCGACAAGGCGATCGCGATGGCCTCGAGCTTCGAGGTTGCCGACCCCACAGTCGATTCCCAGGTGCTGACGCTCGCCAATACCAAGGCCGACGTCTTCATGATCTATTCGGTGACGCCGCGCGCCTGCGCGCAGGCGATCCGCAAGGCGCATGAGGTCGGCTGGCAGCCGACGCGCTTCCTCGCCTCCGGCTGCGCCAACAAGGCGACCGTGATGGTGCCGGCCGGCCTCGATGCCGGCAAGGGCGTGCTGTCGCTCGGCGCGCTCAAGCCGTTCGTCGCCGAGCCCAAGAACGATCCGGCGATGACGGCCTATATCGATTTCATGAAGAAGCGCCTGCCCAATGCAGACATCAACAACGTCGCCGGCCTCTACGGCTACACCGTGGCCGAGGCGCTGGTGGTCCTGCTCAAGCAGTGCAAGGACAATCTGACGCGCGAGAACATCATGGCGCAGGCGTCGAACCTGAAGAACGTGCCGCTGTCGCTGCTGATGCCCGGCATCACCCTCAACACCACCCCGCAGGATTTCCGCCCGATCAAAGACGGCTACATGCTCCAGTTCGACGGCAACGACTGGGTCGTGGCGAGCGAGCTGCTGCGCGGTACCTGACGCGCCGGCCGAGCGAACGGGAGGATACGATGGATTTTCAACACTCCGCCCGTTCGCTCGAGCTCCAGGACCGCGTCCGCCAATTCATGCGGACGCATGTCGAGCCCGTCGAGGAGCTCTATTACGAGCAGGTCAAGCCGGAGGCCGCGCGCTACAAGACGCCGCAGGTGCTTCAGGACCTGAAGAAGCTGGCGCGGGAGCACGGGCTCTGGAACCTGTTTCTCTCCGGCGAGCACGGACCGGGCCTCAGCAACCTCGACTACGCGCCCGTGAAGGAGATCATGGGCCGCATCCTCTGGGCGCCCGAGGTCTTCAACTGCTCGGCCCCTGATGTCGGCAACATGGAGGTGCTGGCGAACTACGGCACGCCCGCGCAGCAGGAGCGCTGGCTGAAGCCGCTGCTGGAAGGGCGCATCCGCTCCGGCTTCTCGATGACGGAGCCGCAGGTCGCCTCCAGCGATGCCACCAATATCCAGTGCGAGATCCGCCGCGACGGCGACGATTACGTCATCAATGGCCGCAAATGGTTCACGTCAGGCGCCATGAACGAGGATTGCGAGATCCTGATCGTGATGGGCAAGACCGCGCCCGATCATCCCGACCGCCACCGCCAGCAATCCATGATCCTGGTGCCCAAGGCGACGCCTGGCGTGCGCATCGTCCGCGATATGCTGACCTACGGCTATGACGACGCGCCGGTCGGCCATCCCGAGATCGTCTACGACAACGTCCGTGTGCCCGCTGAGAACATCCTGCTCGGCGAGGGCCGCGGTTTCGAGATCGCGCAGGGGCGGCTCGGGCCCGGCCGCATCCACCATTGCATGCGGCTGATCGGCTGTGCTCAGCGCGCGCTGGAACTGATGTGCCGGCGAGCGACTTCCCGTCTTGCCTTCGGCAAGCCGCTGGCGGAGCAGGGCTCGGTGCGCGAGGACATCGCGCACTCCTTCTGCGAGATTGCGCAGGCGCGGCTGCTCACGCTGCAAGCCGCCGATAAGATGGACCGCGACGGCAACAAGGCCGCGCGCGACCTGATCGCCGCCGCCAAGATCGTGGTGCCCAGCATGGCCGCCCGCGTCATCGATCGCGCCATCCAGATCCACGGGGCTGCCGGCGTCTCGCAGGACACGTTCCTTGCGCGTGCTTACGTCTACGCCCGCTTCATCCGCATCGGCGACGGGCCGGACCAGGTGCATCTTGCGGCGGTGGGGAAGGAGCTGATCAGGCGTGGCGGGGTGACGGCGGGCTAGGGCTATTGCGCTCCTGCTCTCGGTCAGTCGGATAGCCAGGCTGCCCATGTCGAATGCAGGCGCACCGGGCCCACGTCTCCAGGGCTTGATAGCTCTCGCCCGAAAAAGACCGTGATGGCCACCGGAAGCGAGATCTCTGCGGCAGGGCGAAGTGCCTTCACTGTTACCCTCTTTTAGGGCGTGTGGGCTAAACACGCGGGTGCCCGATCGATGCGGATGTCCGCCTAGGCTGCCACGGGCTGCTCTGCAGGAGAAGGTACGCCGTGGGTCTGTTAGATGACCAATTCAGCGCAAGACGACGTTGGATTGTCGTGGCTGCGATCCTCCTGGCGGCCCTGGTCATTCAAATCCCCCTCGTCCTCCACGCGGATCTGGGCTGGCTTCTGACTGCAAACGAAAAGATCCTGGATGGCCGGAAGCTCGGCATCGACCTCTTTGAGTCCAACCCGCCTCTGTCGGTCTACATGTACATGCCGACGGTGATGCTCGCGCGCGTGACCGGTGTTGCACCCGAATTCGTCGTGATCGTCTTGGTGATTGCCGAGATCGCCGGCGCGCTTCTGTTGATGGACCGAGCGGCCGCAGCCGCAAGGCTGGGAGCCCGGGAGAGAAGTATTTCAACCTGGTCGTTTGCGCTTCTGCTCGCAATTCTTCCGGGTGCCATCTTTGGACAACGTGAACACATCGCGGTGATCGCGTTGATCCCGTTTGTCGCCGTCGCCGCACTGCGCTGGCGCGGGCTCGATTCTGGATGGGTGGCGATCGTCGCCGGAGCGGGGGCGGGGCTCGCCATGAGTATCAAGCCATTCTTTGCTCTGGTGGCAGGCCTCCCGATCATCCTGGGCGCGCTCCGCCAGCGTTCTTTCAGGTCCTTGTTCACCTCGGAAGCGTGCACGGCTGCTGCTGTCGTCATCGGCTACGCGGCGGTGGTGATAGCCGTCTTCCCCGCCTATCTCTCCACCTATGCCCCGATGGTCGCCGAGGCGTATCTGCCGATCAGAAGGGAATTTGGTCGCCTGCTCCCCATTCCAATCGCGGTGATAGGCGCTTCCATCGGCTTCCTGCGCCTGCTTGGCCGCCAAACTCTCAAAATGCAGAGCGAGGCGATCCCTTGGCTGGCCGCCGCGGTCGGCGGAGCCGCGGGTTTCCTTCTTCAGGGCAAGGGCTGGCCATATACGGCTTTCGCGCTTTGTCTGTTTGCGATTGCGGCGCCGCTGCTACAGGCCTGCGCGAGGGCAGTGCGAGCGCCGATTGTGATCGGTGGCCTCGCAACCGTTGTGGCCATCGGGCTGTATTTGTCCTCACCGGCCCCAGGGTTTCCGCCGTTGAAGGAGCGTGTCCAGGCCCTCGTGAAGCAGCCGCGGCTGATTACGATCACCGACCACATCGGACTGGGGCACCCCCTCGTCCGTCAGATCGGCGGCACTTGGGTGGGCAGCTCGTGTGCGCAGCTTTTGGCGGCCGGCGCAATACTGCGCGAGAACAGCTCGCAACCGACTCCGGAGGAGCGGGCACGATTGGACAGCATCATCAATTTCGAACGACGGCATTTGCTGGCGGACCTGCGAAACGGTCGGCCAAATGTCATTCTCGTGGATACTTATCTGCTGAGCACGTTCGAGTTCGATTGGTTGGCCTGGGCCAATTCAGACGCTGAACTCAAGCTGGAGCTAAGTCGCTATCGCGAAATCGAGGACGTCGGCCGCGTTCGCATCTTCGTCGATCGATCAAGCCTGGAATGATAAGCCGCTCTCTCGTTCGATGTGCACCGACCGAACGGCAGATAAAGGCTTGCGGCGCAGCCGGGGCTGCAGGGAGAACGCTGGAGGGCGCGCCATTGCGATGGTGACATCATGCCCCTGTTTTGCCCGACGTGTCAAACGGCTTCGTGAAATCCGCAGTCGTTGGCGCCGACCGTCAAGTCATTGATATAGCTGCCCCCGCCTACTGTGCATGGGGTTGTTTTTCGACTTTTTTCGAGGATGGGCCTTGCCGTTCGCTCACCCCGCCTTGGCGGTGCGGCCGTCCGCCGCGCCCGAACGCAGGTTCTGGAAGAATTTCTCGACCTCGCGCGACAGCGTGTCCGCCGTCTCCGTCAGGCTGCTCGCCGCCGTCAGCACGGATGCCGCCGCCGTGTCGGTCTCGCCGATCGCGTCGCGCAGCGAGGTGATGTTGGCGACCAGGGTCTCGTTGCCCTGCGCGGCCGATTGCGCGTTGGAGGAAATCTCGCGCGTGGCGGCGTCCTGCTGGTCGATGGCGCCGGCGATCGCCGAGGTGACCTCGTTGATCTCGCGCACCGCGCCGCCGATCTCGCGGACGGCCTCGACCGCATTGCGCGTGGAGGCCTGGATCATCGAGACGTTCTCGCCGATCTCGGCGGTGGCCTTGGCGGTCTGGCCCGCGAGCGCCTTCACCTCATGGGCGACGACGGCAAAGCCGCGGCCGGCATCGCCGGCGCGGGCCGCCTCGATGGTGGCGTTGAGCGCGAGCAGGTTGGTCTGCTCGGCGATCGCCTGGATCAGGTTGAGAACGCCGTCGATACGTTGGGTGGCCGCGGCAAGGCTCTCGATCTCGGAGATCGACTTCTCGGTGCGCTGGCCGGTCTGCTCGACCGCGCCGGCGGATTGCCGCACCTGGCGACCGATCTCTTCCACCGAGGCCGACAGTTCCTCGGCGGCGCTCGCCACCGCCGTGACGTTCTGCGAGGCCTGCTCGGTGGCGTTCGCCGCCGTGCCGGCGCGACTATTCGCATCCGCAGTGACGCGCGTGATGGTCTGCGCCGTCTCGCGCATGGTGGAGGCGTTGTCGCTGAGGCCGCGCATGATGGCGCCAATCGCCTCGCGAAACGCCTCGACGGATTTTTCGATATGGCGGGCGCGCTCCTCGCGCGCGGCGGAGTCGTGCGAGACCTGCGAGGCGAGATTGCGGTTGCGGTCCATTGCCTCCTGGAAGACCTCGATCGCGCGTGCCAGCGCGCCGATCTCGTCGGCTCGGTTGCTATAGGGCACCACGACGTTCTCGGTCCCGTCGGCGACCTGCTTGATGGTCGCCGTGATGGCCGAGAGAGGCCGTGCGATCGAGCGGGCGATGATGACGATACCGATCACGACCAGGGCCAGCGCGATGCCGCCGAGGCAGGTCAGGACGAAAGACAGCGTGCGATTGGTCTCGGTCTGCTGGACGATTTGCCTGCCGCGTTCGGCATACACCTTGGAGAGCGCTTCGAGGTCCTTGTTCAGCGCCGAGCGCACGCTGCGATTGGCGTCGTTGTCGCCCCATTCGCGGCCCGCGGCCGCATTGATCTCAATGCCGCGGCGCACCAGCTCCTTGCGGAACTCGACGAACTGTTCGATGCGCTTCTTGAAGGTGGAAAACTGCTCGGCGTCGTCGGCCTTGACGATAGTCTCCCAGCGCTTCACGACGTCGAGGATCTGCGCGTTGAACTTGAGCAGGCCCTCGCCGTATTTCTTCACCACGGCGGGCTCGGTCGACATGTAGACGCCGCGCGATTCCATCACGACCGCATAGACCAGCGAGTTGACCCGCTCGACGTTCAGCGCGGCCGCGTTCGCCGTCTCGATCGCGCTGGTCAGGTCGGCGCTGCGGCGGCTGTTGTAGTCGGACAGCATCGCGATCGCTGCCGTGAGCAGCGCAAACAGCGCGAAAATCGCGTAGAGCTTGGTGGCAAGCGTGAAACGGCCGGCGAGGCCAGCGGCATTCCCAGATCGGTCTGATGGCATGGTGTTCAAGAGGCCCGTGATGGCCTGGAGCGGCCGGTGGCGCGGTCGTTTGAATTTGATGCAAAACTATGCAGAACGAAGATGGATGCGGCGTTAACGCCGCAGGCCCGGAAGAGCGCGCCGGCCGGGCGGAAACACGAAATGTTTCAGCTGGTTGGGAAAGCTCAGTCGATCTCGGGCAGGTCGCCCCCGGGAATCCGGCGGGACGCTCCAAACATCGGCGTGCACGCCGGCCGCCGAAAGCGTATTCCTACCGTCGGGATCGCCTTCGAGATTGAATTTGGACTCGGCCACTGGCCGACGACCCTGGAGAGGCCCTTGGTCTACCGCCACACCATCGACGCGACGACCTACACGTTCCCGGACCTGCGCGACCTTCTCGCCAAGGCGACGCCGCCGCGCTCCGGCGACCGGCTGGCCGGGATCGCCGCCGCCAGCGCCGAGCAGACGATCGCGGCGCGGATGGCGCTCGCCGATCTCCCCCTCGGACAGTTCCTCCAGGAAGCCGTCATCCCCTATGAGGCCGACGAGGTCACCCGACTCGTCGTCGACAGCCACGACGCAAAGGCCTTTGCGCCGGTGGCCTCGCTGACGGTCGGCGCTTTCCGCGACTGGCTGCTATCGGACGCCGCCACGCCCGAGGCATTGAAAATGCTCGCGCCCGGCCTCACGCCGGAAATGGCGGCCGCGGTCTCGAAACTGATGCGCAACCAGGATCTGATCCTGGCGGCGCGGAAGTGTGAGGTCACCACCGCCTTCCGCAACACCATCGGCCTGAAGGGGCGGATGAGCACGCGGCTGCAGCCGAACCATCCGTTCGACGATGCCAGGGGCATCACCGCCTCGATCCTCGACGGCATCCTGCTCGGGGCCGGCGATGCCTGCATCGGCATCAACCCGGCGAGTGACGATCCGGCCGTCGTCGCCCAATTGCTGCGGCTGCTCGACGAGATCATCGCGCGGCTGAAGATCCCGACCCAGGGCTGCGTGCTCACCCATGTCACGACGACGCTGTCGCTGATCGGGCAGGGCGTGCCGGTCGATCTCGTCTTCCAGTCGGTCGCCGGCACCGAAGCCGCCAACCGCAGCTTTGGCGTCGACCTCGCGCTTCTGAGGGAAGCCCACGAGGCCGGGTTGTCTCAGCGGCGCGGCACCGTCGGGCAGAACGTGATGTATTTCGAGACTGGCCAGGGCTCGGCGTTGTCGGCGGGCGCCCATCACGGCGTCGACCAGCAGACCTGCGAGGCGCGCGCCTATGCGGTCGCCCGCGCCTTTGCGCCGCTTCTGGTCAACAGCGTGGTCGGCTTCATCGGACCGGAATATCTCTATGACGGCAAGGAAATCATCCGGGCCGGGCTAGAGGATCATTTCTGCGGCAAGCTGCTCGGCCTACCGCTTGGGGTCGACATCTGCTACACCAACCACGCCGAGGCGGACCAGGACGACATGGACAATCTGCTGACGCTGCTCGCCGCCGCCGGCGTCACCTTCATCATGGGCGTGCCCGGTGCCGACGACGTCATGCTGAACTACCAGTCGACCTCTTTTCACGACGCGCTTTATGTCCGTGACGTCTTTTCCCTGCGCCGCGCGCCGGAATTCGATGACTGGCTGGTGTTATCAGGCATTGCCGGCGCCGACTTCCGCCTTGCCGGAGATGCAGGCCTGCTGCCCGATTTTGCCTCGCGGCTGATCGCGTAAGATCACGGAAAACGCCCGGGAAACTATTGGTGCCCCTCGCGAATTGAATGCCGGCCACAATATTGAGAAATTCCGGCGACAGCATTACGCTAGGTGACTGGCTGGCAATTTCCGCACCATTCGGTCGAGCGTGGCGGGGGAGCTTTGATGCGAGCTGAAAGTAACGGAACGTCCCGGCGGATTCTCTGTGTGTTTCCGCGCTACACCTCGTCGTTCGGCACGTTCGAGCATTCCTATCCTCTGACCGACGGCGTCCGCGCCTTCATGCCGCCGCAGGGGCTGCTGCTGATTTCCGCCTATCTTCCGAAAGAGTGGCAGGTCAAATTCGTCGACGAGAACCTTCGCCGCACGTCGAAGGAGGAGTTCGAATGGGCCGAGGCGGTCTTCGTCAGCGGCATGCACATCCAGCGCCAGCAGATGAACGACATCTGCCGCCGCGCCCATGAATTCGATCTGCCGGTCGCGCTCGGCGGTCCCTCGGTCAGCGCCTGCCCGGATTACTATCCGTCGTTCGACTATCTGCATGTGGGCGAACTCGGCGACGCGACCAACCGGCTGATCGACATCCTGTCGCGCGACACCTCGCGGCCCGCGCAGCAGGTCGTGCTCACGACCAAGGACCGCGTGCCGATGACGGAGTTTCCGATCCCGGCCTACGAACTGGCCGACGTCAAGAAATACTTCCTCGGCAGCATTCAGTATTCCAGCGGCTGTCCCTATCAGTGCGAGTTCTGCGATATCCCCGGCCTCTACGGGCGCAATCCCCGGATCAAGACGCCGGAGCAGATCATCGCCGAGCTCGACCGTCTGCGCGAATGCGGCATGACCGACACCGTCTATTTCGTCGACGACAATTTCATCGGCAATCGCAAGGCGGCGATGGACCTGCTGCCGCATCTGATCCAATGGCAGAAGCGGACCGGCTACGTGGTGCGGCTCGCCTGCGAGGCGACGCTCAACATCGCCAAGCGACCCGAGATCCTCGAGAAGATGCGCGAGGCCTATTTCATCACCATCTTCTGCGGCATCGAGACGCCCGACCCCGATGCACTGAAGGCGATGCACAAGGATCACAACATGATGGTCCCGATCCTGGAGGGCGTGCGCACCATCAATTCCTACGGCATGGAGGTCGTGTCCGGCATCATCATGGGACTCGACACCGACAAGCCGAACACGTCGGAGGCGCTGCTCGCTTTCGTCGAGGAGTCCCGGATTCCGCTGCTCACCATCAACCTGCTCCAGGCGCTGCCGAAGACACCGCTGTGGGACCGGCTGGAGCGTGAGGGACGCCTGGTCGACGACGACCGTCGCGATTCCAATGTCGATTTCCTGTTGCCCTATGACGAGGTCGTCGCATCCTGGAAACACACCATGGCGGTCGCTTACGCGCCCGAGAAGGTCTACGCCCGTTACCAGTATCAATGCGACCACGTCTACGTGCACCGCCTCAAGATGCCGGTGCCGGACGAGATGAAGACCTGGCCCAATATCAGACGCGCCCTCGTCATGCTGCGCAACATCTTCTGGAAGGTCGGCGTGCTCGGCGACTACAGGCGCGTGTTCTGGAAATTCGCGCTCGGACGCATCAAGCGCGGCGACATCGAAGGCCTGATCGGCTGCACCCTGACCGCGCACCACCTCATCACCTTTGCGCGCGCGGCCTCCAGCGGCAAGCAGAACGCCTCGAACTATTCCATTCGCCTGCGCGAGGCCGCCATTCCCGCCGAATGATGCGACATGTCTGATCCGCCTCCGCCGCGCCGTCCCACGCTCGATCTGCGGACGTTCACGCCCGCACGCGTTGCGCTGGGCCGCAGCGGCGCGAGCGTGCCGACGCGCGCGCTGCTCGATTTCACGCTCGATCATGCCCGCGCCCGCGATGCTGTGCATGCCGTCTTCGAGGTGCCGCGTCTGGTCACCGATCTCCGCGCGCTAGGCCTGGTCGTGACCGAGGTGAGGAGCCGGGCGGTCGACCGCAGGGACTATCTGCGGCGGCCGGACCTTGGACGGCAGCTTGATGCCGGCTCAGCCGAGCTTCTGGCGCAAAGGGCCTCGGCGCCGTGCCAGCTCGCGGTCGTGATCGGCGAGGGCCTGTCGGCGGCAGCGGTCCACGGCCATGCGGTGGCGCTGCTGAGGCGCCTGCTGCCGCTGCTCGCGGCCGGCGATGGTGTCGCGATCGGCCATGTCATTGTCGCCTCGGGCGCGCGCGTCGCGCTCGGCGACGAGATCGGCGCGATTCTCGGCGCGCACATGGTCGCGATGCTGATCGGAGAGCGGCCGGGCCTGTCGGCGCCCGACAGCCTCGGCGCCTATCTGACCTTCGCGCCCAAACCCGGCCGCACCGACGCTGAGCGCAATTGCGTGTCGAACATCCACCGCGCTGGGTTGAGCTATGACGACGCTGCTTTCAAGGTCGCCTGGCTGGTCCGTGAGGGGCTCGCCCGGAAGACCACCGGCGTGGCGCTGAAGGACGAGAGCGCGGACCGCGCGCCGCGTCGAATTGGCACGGCTTTGCTGGAATGACTAGCATTCCGGCAAAATCGCCGCATCTTGATCGATTCGGCCACATTTCGCCGGCTTGCGAGAAGGGTGATTGACCTGCTAAACCCCTCGCGGCGATTTTCCGCGCATTTTCAAAGGGCAAGCCTCCCATTGGTATGGCGTTTTCAAGCCGTTCGCGGGGCGTAATAAGCTCTCAAGACCGAACCGATTTAGGAACTGGATAAGGCATGCTCGAAAAGCACAGCGAGAATGAGGTTCATGTCGACAAGGTCGAGCAGGGACCTACGTCCTCGATCGCCTTCGGGCTGGAACGGCTCGGGCTGATCGCCGTCCGGACCCCGATCGTTTCCTGTATCGTCCTGCTCGCGCTGATCGTCGGCGCCGTGTTCGGCATTCACCGGATCAAGATCGACGATTCGCTGTCGCAGCTCTTCCGCTCCGACACCCGCGAATTCCACCAATACGAAGAGGTGACCAAGAAGTTCCCGGCCGAGGAGTTCGACGTTCTCGTCGTGGTTGAGGGCAAGGATCTGCTGGCGAGGAACAACCTGGAGAAGCTGCGGGACTTCATCACGGACCTGCAATTGGTCGAAGGCACGCGCGGGCTGGTCTCGCTGTTCTCTGCGCGCCAGGCGCCGGCGCCGGGCAAGCTGCCGGCGGCGCTGTTCCCGCCCGAGCTGCCCGAGGGCGCGGCCTATGACAAGTTCATCGAGACCGTCAAGAACAACGAGATCATCCGCGGCAAGCTGTTGTCGGAGGACGGCACGCTGGCCCTGATCGTGTTGTCGCTCGATCCGGAGGTGGTCGGCTCCAATAAGCTGACCAAGACCGTCGGCGACATCCGCGCGCTGATGAAGGAGGACCTTAGCGACACCGGGCTCAACGTGCAGCTCTCCGGCGTGCCGGTGATGCAGCTCGAGATCCGCAACGCGGTCGAACGCGACGGGCTCACCTACAACATCCTCGGCATCCTCGCCGGCTGTATCATCGCCATCATCTTCTTCCGCAAGATCTCGTTCATGGTCGCGGCGGCATTCCCGCCGATGATCGCGATCCTGCTGGCGCTCGGTGCGCTCGGCTGGGCTAATTTCAACCTTAACATGTTCCTGAACGTGATGACGCCGCTCATCATGGTCATCAGCTTCTCGGACTCGATGCAGCTCACCTTCGCCGCGCGCGACCGGCTGATCGCAGGCCAGGACAAGTTCACCGCGTTCAAGAACGCCGTGCTGGTGGTGGGACCGGCCTGCGTGCTGACGCACGGCACCGCCGGCATTTCCTTCATCGCGCTCCAATTCTCCGACTCCGACCTGATCCGCAAGTTTGGCGAAGCGGGCCTTGCTGCCACCATCATCGCGCTGGTCGCGGTGCTGTCGCTGGTGCCGGTGTTCGGCGTGCTGTTCGTGCGCAACGAGAAGGTTTTTGCGGTCAAGTTCCAGGGTGCCGATGCCGGCGTCCAGGCGCTGCGCAATTTCTGCTATTGGATCGCGGTGCGCATGGTCGGCCGTCCCGGCCTGTTCAGCCTGATCGCGGTGCTGTTCGTCGGCGGCCTCGGCGTCATCTATGCCAATCTGGAGCCGCGCTACCGGCTCGCCGATCAGGTGCCGGACAAGCGCCAGGCGGTCGCCGCCAGCGACCGGCTCGACGCCAAGCTGACCGGTGCCAATCCGGTCAACGTTCTGATCGCGTTCCCCAAGGGCGAATCGCTCTATTCGCCGGAGACGCTCCAGACCATCGGCGACGTGCATGCGATCGTGGAGAAGGCGGCCGGTGTCGGCAACGTCTGGTCGCTCGAGACCCTGCGCCGCTGGCTGGCGGAAAAGGCCGGCAGCGCCGACGTCGCGACGCTGCAGGAATATGTCAACGTCATCCCCGAGCACCTGGTGCGGCGCTTCATCGACGCCGAGCAGGACGCGGTCGTGGTCGCCGGCCGTGTGCCGGACAAGGATTCCAGCCAGCTGCTGCCGATCGTCGACAAGCTCGATTCCGAACTCGACGCCGTCCGCAAGAAGCATCCCGGCTACGAGATTGCGGTGACGGGCCTCGCTGCGATTGCGGCGCGCAACTCGGCCAGCATGATCGAGAAGCTGAACCGCGGCCTCACCGTCGAATTCGCGCTGGTCGCGATCTTCATCGGCCTCGCCTTCCGCTCCTGGGTCGTGATGTTGGCCTGCATCCTGCCTGGCATCTTCCCGGTGGTGATGTCGGGTACGGTGCTGTGGGCGATGGGCGAGGGCCTGCAATTCGCCAGCGTCGTCGCGCTCACCGTCTCGTTCGGCCTCGGCCTCAGCGCCACCATCCACTTCCTCAACCGCCTGAGGCTCGAGAGCAAGCCGGGCGTCGGCTCGGCGCTCGCGGTGGAGCGCGCCACCGTCTTGGTCGGCCCGGCGCTGATCCTGACCACGGTGGTGCTGGCCTGCGGCCTCGTCGTGACCGTGTTCTCCGACCTGCCGTCGCTGCGGCTGTTCGGCTGGCTCAGCGCCTTCTCGATGGTGATGGCGCTCGTCGCCGACCTCTTCATCCTGCGGCCGACGGCGATGTGGCTGATCAATCTGCACGCGAAGCTGCAGGGCGACAAGCCGGCGATTTGAGCGGGAGGGCCCGGGCCGTCTCGTATTCGACGTCAAGCAGCCATACGCATGTCCATGTCAACAAAAAGCCCCCGGCTCGCGAGAGCCGGGGGCTTTGTTGCTCGTGAGCGGAAAGGACGTCAGCCCTTCGTCATCGTGATGTTGACGCCGCGGATTTCGCCCTTGGAAGAGATCTGCACCGTCTGCTTGGTGCCGTTGGTGCGCAGTGACAGATTGGCGGCAAAACCGTTGGCCTCGACGAACACGTCGATCTGGCCGCCGCCGGCGGTGCCCTGGAGGTTGCCGAAGATGTTGCGGCTGGCTTCGCTCCAATTGCCGGAGATGCGGTCGCCCTGGCTCGTCACGTCGCTCGTGAGGTCGAACTTGTAGCTGTCGGACGCGCAGTGCAGCGCCTGCTTGAGGTTGAGGCCGCTGCCGGCGACCTTGTAATCGGCCTTGCAGCGGATGCGTTCGGTGGAGCCGTCGGACAGCGACACCGTGCCGGTGCCGGTCCACGCGCCGTCAAAACCGGCAAATGGGCCGGACGATTGAGCATGGCTTGCCGACACTGAGAAGAGCAGCGCAGCCCCGATGCCGACCGCCTTGATTGCCTGTCCAGATCGCCCAAAGAATGTCATCTCAAATATCCCGTTTTGGAACGACGTCCATTCAAGACAAGGACGTCTCGCCACATCGAAAGTTTAGTGTTCCGAGCCTGTGCTAGGTTCAACGCGTGACCACCGAAGATGGTGCTTCGTGCCACGCGCAATAACGCGATTCCCCGTGTTTCGGTGTGTTTCTGACCGAAACAGCGAGGCGGAGAGATGCAGCTCTGCAACAGATCCCAGCCAAAACGCGATGTTCCAGAATTATCTCGTAGTATCAGCCTCTTACATCTGCCAATGAAGGCGCAGGGAAGACCTGATTTGGTGGAAGTGGCGCCAATTTGGCCGCATTTGCCAGTGCTTGTGCCTTCTCTGAGCCCGCTACTCCCGCGGCAACTTGCCATCAGAAGAATCCGCGCCGGACATCCGCCCTGTGCAGCCCGTGATCGGTGCGATTCTGCCGTCAGAATGAAGGAATACAATGCGTAAGCTTCTCGTCGCTCTCACCCTGCTGTCGGCCTCTCTTTCGACGGCGGCGTTCGCCCAGCAAGGGCGTGGCACGGACGCTGAGCAGAAGGCCTGCACACGCGACGTGCAGAAGTTCTGCCGTCCGGTCATCGACCAGGGCGATTTCACCGTCCTGGCCTGCCTCAAGGAGAACCGGGCCAAGATCTCGCAGGCCTGCGACCAGGTCCTGAAGAACCACAACCAGTAAGCTCGGCCGCTGGCCGACAAGGGCGGCCTGGGCCGCCTTTGTCGGCGCGATCCGCAAGGGGCAGCCATCGAGAGACAGGATTGGTTTTGCGGCCGTATTCCCCTATATGGGGGCCGCCGGCATGAGCCCGCGCGAGCGAAAAAGCCCTTCCTGTCCAACCGATTGTAAACCAGCCCTCGATGACCTCTGCGAGCGAATTGCGATCCGGCAAGAGTGACCGCGACGAGAATTTTCCCGTCGCGTCCTGGATCATTCATCCGCGTCATCGCGCGCTGATTCTGGCGTATTACAATTTCGTCCGCACCGCCGACGACATCGCCGACCATTCGACGCTGCCGCCCGACGAAAAGCTCGCTTATCTCGACCTGCTCGAGGCGGAACTGCTCGGCAGGGGCGACACCCAGGCCGAATCGGTCACCCTGCGCCGTGCACTGGCCGAGCGCGGCATGGCGCCGCGCCATGCGCTCGACGTGCTCATCGCCTTCCGCATGGACGTCACCAAGCTGCGCTACGAGAATTGGGACGAGGTCATCCACTATTGCCGCTATTCGGCGATGCCGGTCGGCCGCTTCATGCTCGACGTTCATGGTGAGAGCACCTCGACCTGGGCTGCCTCGGATGCGCTCTGCGCGGCGCTCCAGATCAACAACCACCTCCAGGATTGCGGCAAGGATTTTCGCGAACTCAACCGCGTCTATCTGCCGCGCGATGCGCTGGCCGCGAGCGGCGCCTCCGTCGAGCAGCTCGGGCTGACGCAGTCGCCGCCGGCGATGCTGGCCTGCCTTCAGGCGCTCGCCGTGCGTAACGAAGCGCTGCTGAACGAGAGCAAGTCGCTCAGCGCGCAGGTGAGGGACTTCCGCCTGGGCGTCGACATTTCGGTGATCCAGGCCTATGCCGACCGCATCGTGCGCCTGCTCAAGGTGCGCGATCCCCTGCGCCAGCGCGTGCATCTGAACAAGCTCGAGCTGCTCGCCTTCAGTCTCGCCGGGATGATTGGCGAAGTCGGCCGTCGCGCGATCGGACGCAGGGCCATTTCCAGACCGGGGACTGCACATGACGCTTGAGGCGACCTCGCCCGGCGCCAATTATGGTTCGACCGCATCCGGCAGCTCTTTCTACGCCGCGATGCGCATCCTGCCGCATGATCAGCGCGAAGCGATGTTCCAGATCTACAGCTTCTGCCGCCAGGTCGACGACATCGCCGATTCTGACGGCCCGCGCGCGGAGCGGCTTGCCGCGCTTCAGCAGTGGCGCAACGACATCGATGCGCTCTATCAGGGCAATCCGCCGCCGCGCCTGAAGGACTACGTCGCCTCGGTGAAGACCTTCGGGCTGAAGCGCGAGGACTTCCTTGCCATCGTCGACGGCATGGAGATGGACGTGCCGCAGGACATCCGCGCGCCCGATATGGCGACCCTCGATCTCTACTGCGATCGTGTCGCCAGCGCCGTGGGGCGCCTGTCGGTGCGGGTGTTCGGCCTGCCTGAAGAAGACGGTATCCTGCTTGCCCATCATCTCGGCCGCGCGCTTCAGCTCACCAACATCCTGCGCGACATCGATGAGGACGCTGGCCTCGGCCGGCTCTATCTGCCGCGCGAGGCGCTGCTGCATGCCGGCATCACCGCCACCGATCCCAACCGCGTCATCGCCGAGCGCGCGCTGCCGAAAGTCTGTCTGCCGCTGGCGCAGCGCGCGAAATCGCATTTCGAGAAGTCGGACGAGATCATGAACCGCAACAAGCGCCGCGCGGTGCGCGCGCCGCGGATCATGTCGAAATACTATCATTCCATTCTGGACCTCCTGATGGCGCGCGGCTTCGACGCGCCGCGCGCGCCGGTGCGTGTGTCGAAGATCACACGCATCCTGATCCTGCTCCGTTACGCTTTCATCTGATGCAAAAGACAGTTCATATCATCGGCGCCGGGATTTCCGGCCTCTCCGCCGCCGTGCGGCTCGCCAATGCCGGCTTCAAGGTCGCCGTGCACGAGGCAACGCACCAGGCCGGCGGCCGCTGCCGGTCCTATTTCGACGGCGCCACCAATCTCACCATCGATAATGGCAATCATCTGCTGCTGTCGGGCAACAGCCATGCGCGTGCCTATGCGCGCGCGATCGGCACCGAGGCCGGCCTTGTCGGCCCCGAGCGCGCGCAGTTTCCCTTCGTCGACATCAAGACCGGGCAACGCTGGCAGATCGATCTCGGCGATGGCCGGCTGCCGACCTGGGTCCTCGACGAGAGCCGCCGGGTGCCCGATACCGGGCTGAGCGATTATCTCAAGCTGGCGCCGCTGATCTGGGCGTCGGAGGAGACACTGGTCGGCAAGTCCATTCCTTGCGAGGGCATCCTCTATCAGCGTCTGGTGCAGCCGTTGCTGCTGGCGGCGCTCAATGTCGATCCGCCCGAGGGCTCGGCCGGGCTCGCCGGCGCGATCGTGCGCGAGACGCTGCTCGCGGGGGGGCAGGCCTGCCGTCCCCTGATCGCGCGCGACGGCCTCAGCGCCGTCCTGATCGAGCCTGCTGTGAAATTCTTGGCTGAGCGCGGCCACACGGTTCAGCTCGGCCATGAGCTGCGTTCGTTTTACACCAATGACGGCAAGGTCGCCGCGCTGAATTTCGGCGGCGAGGACGTGATCGAGCTCAGTGAGGGGGACGTCATCGTAATGGCGGTGCCACCCCGCGCCGCCGCCAGCCTGCTGCCCGGCCTGAAGACGCCCACCGAATTCCGCGCCATCGTGAACGCGCATTTCCGCTTCGAACCGCCGCCGGGCTCTGCGCCGATCCTCGGCGTGATCGGCGGCGTTGTGGAGTGGCTGTTCGCGTTCCCGAACCGACTTTCCGTCACCATCAGCAATGGCGACCGCCTGGTCGACATGCCGCGCGAGGAACTCGCGCAGGCGATCTGGAACGACGTCTGCAAGGCCGGCGGCGTGTCCGGTGAGTTGCCTCCGTGGCAGATCGTGCGTGAGCGCCGCGCCACGTTTGCCGCGACGCCAGCGCAGAATGCCCTGCGTCCGGCGCCGGTCACTGCGCTGAAAAACCTGTTCCTTGCTGGGGATTGGACTGCTACGGGATTGCCGGCAACCATCGAGGGATCGGTCCGGTCGGGCGATCGCGCCGCCGATCTGATTCTCGCCGCACAGCGGCCCTGACGGGCAAATGTCCCGGTCAATTTCAATCGACAATCGGAGCAATCGAGCGACATGGATTCCGTGAACGCGACCAGCCGCGAAGCCTTGGATCCAAGCATCTTGGAATCGAGCATTGCATCGGCGACGCAAGGCGTCCTCGGCTTCCAGCAAGCGGACGGCCATTGGGTGTTCGAGCTCGAGGCCGACTGCACGATTCCGGCCGAGTATATCCTGCTGCGCCATTATCTCGCCGAGCCCGTCGACACTTTGCTCGAAGCCAAGATCGGCAACTATCTGCGTCGCGTCCAGGGTGCCCATGGCGGCTGGCCGCTGGTGCATGACGGTGAGTTCGACATGAGCGCCAGCGTGAAAGCCTATTTCGCGCTGAAGATGATCGGCGATTCCATCGATGCCCCGCACATGGTGCGTGCGCGCGAGGCCATTCATGCCCGCGGCGGAGCGATTCACAGCAACGTCTTCACGCGCTTCCTGCTCGCGACATTCGGCGTCGTGACCTGGCGCGCGGTGCCGGTGCTGCCGATCGAGATCGTGCTGCTGCCGTTCTGGTCGCCGTTCCACCTCAACAAGATCTCCTATTGGGCGCGCACAACGATGGTGCCGCTGATGGTGATCGCCGCGCTGAAGCCGCGTGCGAAGAATCCGAAGGGCGTCGGCATCGACGAGCTGTTCCTGCAGGATCCGCGTTCGATCGGCATGACCGCGAAGGCGCCGCACCAGAGCATGGCCTGGTTCCTGCTCTTCCGCTCGCTCGATGCGATCCTGCGCGTGATCGAGCCGATGTTTCCCAAGAGCCTGCGCAAGCGCGCGATTGATGCGGCGCTCGCCTTCACAGAGGAGCGGCTCAACGGCGAGGATGGCATGGGCGCGATCTATCCGCCCATGGCTAATATCGTCATGATGTATGACGCGCTCGGAAAGGACGAGAATTATCCGCCACGCGCGACGACGCGGCGGGGCATCGACAAGCTGCTCGTTATCAAAGACGACGAAGCCTATTGCCAGCCCTGCGTCTCGCCGGTGTGGGACACGACGTTGACGGCCCATGCGCTGCTGGAAGCTGGCAACGCGCCAGCCGTGCCGGCCGCCAAGCGTGGCCTCGATTGGTTGATCCCGAAGCAGGAGCTCGAAGTGAAGGGCGATTGGGCGGTGAAGCGGCCCAACGTGCGTCCGGGCGGCTGGGCCTTCCAGTACAACAATGCCCATTATCCCGATCTCGACGACACCGCCGTCGTGGTGATGTCGATGGACCGGATGCGCCGGGAGCACGGCGCGACCGGCTATGACGCCGCGATCGCCCGCGGCCGGGAGTGGATCGAGGGCATGCAAAGCGACGACGGCGGCTGGGCTGCCTTCGACGTCAACAATCTCGAATATTACCTGAACAATATCCCGTTCTCCGACCACGGCGCGCTGCTCGACCCGCCAACCGAGGACGTCACCGCGCGCTGCATCTCGATGCTGGCCCAGCTCGGCGAGACCGCGAAGACCAGCAAGCAGGTGGCCGACGGGGTCGCTTACTTGCGGAAAACCCAGCATCCGGAAGGGTCCTGGTACGGCCGCTGGGGCATGAACTTCATCTACGGAACCTGGTCCGTGCTCTGTGCCCTCAACATGGCCGGCGTCGACCACAAGGACCCCACGATTCGCAAAGCCGTGGCCTGGCTGGCCTCGATCCAGAACGAGGACGGCGGCTGGGGCGAGGATGCCGTCAGCTATCGCCTGGACTACAAGGGCTGGGAGGCTGCGCCCTCGACCGCCTCGCAAACGGCATGGGCCTTGCTTGCCCTCATGGCGGCAGGCGAGGTTGATCACCCAGCCGTCGCCCGCGGGGTGGAGTACCTGATTGCAACACAAAACAAAAAAGGACTGTGGGACGAGCAGCGGTACACCGCCACAGGCTTCCCCCGCGTGTTCTATCTACGATATCATGGTTACCCAAAGTTCTTCCCGCTGTGGGCACTGGCGCGGTACCGGAACTTGCGGAACACCAACAGCAGGGTGGTAGGGGTCGGAATGTGACTTTGGGGACGGGGGACTATCTTACCGCGGGTAATACGATCGACCCGCGGCCGATACTGATCGTGACCGGTTTGGTTCAGGAGGCCCGCATTGCAGCCGGGCCCGGAATGGCGGTCATCTGTTCATCCAGCAGCCCGACCCAGTTGCGGGCCCTGCTGACGGTGGTGGATCCCGAAACGATTCGCGGTGTGATCTCGTTTGGTGTGGCTGGCGGGCTCGACCCGACCTTGCGCTCCGGTGACGTCGTGCTGGCGACCGAAGTGCTGTCCGGCGACACCCGCTGGGCCGCCGGCCTGTCGCTCGGCGACGACCTCATCGATCGCCTGACCTCGGGACGCCGCCGTGTCGTGCGCGGTAGCCTCGCCGGTGCCGAGGAAGTGGTCACCGGGCGGTCCTGCAAGGCGGCGCTGCATTCCGAGACGGGAGCAGCGGCCGTCGACATGGAGAGCCACATCGCGGCTGCCTACGCCGCCGAGGCCGGGCTGCCCTTTGCCGCGGTCCGCGTCATCAGCGACCCCGCCCATCGCGCGCTGCCGGCGCTCGCCCGCGCCGCCATTAAGCCGAACGGCCAGATCGACCTTCCGGCCGTGCTGCGCGGCATCGTGCGCAATCCGGCGACGCTGCATGCGCTGGTCTCGACCGGCCTCGACTTCAACCGCGCGCTGCGATCCTTGCGCGGCTGCCGCGACTTTCTGATCGGCACCGAGGTCGCCGGCAGCGAGACCCTGGTCTCAGAGGCGGCCTGAGCGGCTTCTTCGAGCTGACGAAAAGAAAGGCCCGGTCGCATTGGCGACCGGGCCCTTCTCTTAACTGCTTGGCCTGCCTCAAGCCGCCGTCGAAGCCTTCGTCGCCTTCTCCTGCGCTGCGAGAGCTTCGTCGCGGCGAATCTCCGAGAGCTTCTTCTGGACCTGCTCGGAGAAGATGTACTGAGCCGGGCGCTGCTTGGACATGTCGATCTCCGGCGCCATCGGGCCAGTGGTCCTGATGCCGCGCAGCGACACCCACATCGCCTTCAGCGGATTGTTGAGGGCTGCGGTCGCCGCGGTCGGCTCGTAGCCGCAATGGGCCATACAGTCGGCGCACTTCTCGTATTTGCCGGTGCCGTAGCTGTCCCAATCGGTGGTCTCCATCAGCTCCTTGAAGGTCTTCGCATAGCCTTCGCCGAGCAGGTAGCAGGGCTTCTGCCAGCCGAAGATGTTGCGCGCGGGCATGCCCCACGGCGTGCACTCGTATTCCTGGTTGCCGGCGAGGAAGTCCAGGAACAGGCCGGAATGCATGAAATTCCACTTCTTGCCCTTGCCCATGGCGAAGACGTCGCGGAACAGCTTCTTGGTCTTGGTGCGGTTGAGGAAGTGCTCCTGGTCCGGCGCGCGCTCATAGGCGTAGCCCGGGGACATCGAGACGCCGACGCCGAGCTCGACGGTGAAGTCGAGGAATTTCGCGATCTCCTCGGCCGGATGGCCGTCGAAGATGGTGGCGTTGACGTTGACGGTGAAGCCGCGCGCCTTGGCCGCCTTGATTGCGGAGACGGCGCGGTCGAACACGCCCTTCTGCGACACCGCCTTGTCGTGGTGATCGCGCAGGCCGTCGAGATGCACGGAGAAGAACAAATACGGGGAGGGCTCGAACAGATCCAGCTTCTTCTCAAGCAGCAGCGCGTTGGTGCAGAGCGAGACGAACTTCTTGCGCGCGACGAGGCCGCGCACGATCTCGCCGATCTCCTTGTGGATCAGCGGCTCGCCGCCGGGAATCGCGACCATTGGCGCGCCGCATTCGTCGGCGGCGTCCCAGCACTCCTGGGCCGTCATGCGGCGGTTGAGGATCGCGTCGGGATAATCGATCTTGCCGCAGCCGACGCAGGCGAGGTTGCAGCGAAATAGCGGCTCCAGCATGAGCACAAGCGGATAGCGTTTGCGGCCAAGCAGTTTCTGCTTGAGCAAATAGCCGCCGATACGCATTTCCTTGAAGAACGGGATGGCCATTACAAGTTTCTTTCTGGGCTTTGAATTCGGGTGGGTCAGCTCGCAGCCAGTTGGGCCGGAAGCCTGAATTCGATGTTTTCCTCGCGACCCGGCAACACCGAGACCTTCACGGGTCCGATCCGCCGCATCGCTTCGATCACGTCATCCACGAGTACCTCGGGCGCCGATGCGCCGGCCGTGACGCCAACAGTCCTGGCATCCTTCAACCACTCCGGATTGAGCTCGCTGCCGTCGGAAATCAAATAACTCGCGACGCCGGCTTCAGTGCCGATTTCGCGGAGCCGGTTCGAGTTCGAACTGTTGGCAGCGCCAACCACCAAGATCACGTCGACCAGCTTGCTCAAATCCCTTACCGCAGTTTGGCGGTTCTGTGTCGCATAGCAGATATCCCGGATATCCGGACCTTGAATATCTGTAAAGCGGGCCTGAAGGGCCGCGATGATGTCCTTGGTGTCGTCGACCGACAGGGTGGTCTGGGTGATGTAGGCCACTGGCGTATCCGCCGGCAGCGTCAGCGCCTTAACCTCTTCAACGCTTTGAACCAGCAGCACGGGAGCGGGAACCTGGCCCATCGTGCCCTCGACCTCGGGGTGGCCGGCATGGCCGATCAGGATCAGCGTGCGTCCCTTGGTGATGTAGCGCTTCCCCTGATTGTGAACTTTCGTGACCAGGGGGCAGGTGGCGTTCAGCACCGGAAGGTCCCGCGCGGCGGCCTCTTCCTCGACGCTGCGGGCGACGCCATGGGCGCTGAAGACGGTCACCGCTTTCGGCGGCACCTCGGACAATTCCTCGACGAAGATCGCCCCCTTGTTCTTCAGGCTCTCGACCACGTATTTGTTGTGCACGATCTCATGGCGCACGTAGACGGGCGGGCCGTACTTTTCCAAGGCCCGCTCCACGATCTCGATCGCACGCACCACGCCCGCGCAGAAGCCGCGCGGCTGCGCCAGATAAACTTCCATTGGACGTCCATCACGCAAGTTGCACCAATCCACTTCAAAGTTCCCGACAGCACCCGATAGTGACCAACGAGCTGCAATAACCGCACCATCGGTCTTGCGCACGCGGTAGCCGCCACTCCCCGTTTGGGGCTCCGGCGCATGGAGGCGCAATACTTTGTGTCAAAAAATCGGCAGCAAGGGAAGGCTGAATGAACCTAGGGTTCCCGACAAAATCCCATTCTATGGTATTATAGTAGAGTGATTCACGGTGAGCGAGATGCGGCACGGTGCTCACTCTTTCGTCACTTTCCCGCCTCAACTCCCCGGTTATACCGACCGCCCCGCATCATTTTTGCCACGCTCCTCCGCCGTTTACCTCGAACCTTCGCCCGGCGAGAGCCACTCAAAACAGCAATAGGTTTCGCCCGGGAACTCCGATAAACAGCGGGCGTTTCCGGCAAGCTGTTAACCGCAGAAAGAAAAGAAGTGCTGCAAAGCGTAGTCGTTGCCATTTTCAGGGCCTGCACCCGGTTTGCCTCCCTCGTCGTCGTTCTCGGGCTCCTGCTGTCGGTGGGAGCGGGCTATTACGCTGCGCGCCACTTCGCCATCAACACCGACATCAATTCGCTGATTGCCCAGAATCTCGACTGGCGCCAGCGCGACCAGCAGTTCGACCGCGCCTTCGACCGCGACGCGACTATCACGGCGGTCGTCGAGGCCAAGACGCCCGAAATGGCGAGCGCCGCGGCGGACGCGCTCTTTGCCAAGCTGAAAGACGACAAGACCAACTTCCAGTCGATGCAGCAGCTCGGCAGCGGCGAGTTCTTCGAGAAGAACGGCCTGTTGTTCCTGCCGACCGAGGAGGTCGGCAAGATTACCGGTCAGTTCGAATCCGCAGCGCCCCTGATCGAGATCATGGCGGGCGACCCCTCGATCCGCGGCCTGACCGGCGCGCTCGAGACCGGACTTGCCGGCGTCAAGCGCGGCCAGGTCAAGCTCGACAGCACGGAACGGCCCTTCAACCTGATCGCGCAGACGGTCGAGACCGTGCTCAACAAGGGCAATGCCAGCTTCTCCTGGCGCGAGCTCGTCAGCGACGAGCCGCTGAAGGATTCGGACAAGCGCGCCTTCATCGAGTTCAAGCCGATCCTCGACTACAACGCGCTGGAGCCGGGCAAGGGCGCCACCGATGCAATCCGCAAGGCCGCAGCGGATCTGGATTTCCCCACCAAATACCAGGCGCGGGTGCGGCTGACCGGCCCGGTCCCGATCGCCAACGAGGAATACGCGACCGTCCAGGAAGGCGCCGTCGTCAACGGCATCGGCACGGTCCTCGTCGTGCTGCTCATCCTGTGGCTGGCGCTGCATTCGGCGAAGATCATCTTCGCGGTGTTCGTCAACCTCTTCGTGGGCCTCGCGATCACGACCGCGGCCGGCCTGATGATGGTCGGCTCTCTCAATCTGCTATCGATCGCGTTTGCGGTGCTGTTCGTCGGTCTCGGCGTCGATTTCGGCATCCAGTACAGCGTCCGTTACCGATCCGAGCGCTACAAGCACGACAATCTCTCGGGCGCGCTGGTGCTGGCCGCCAAGCGCTCGGCGGTGCCGCTGTCGCTCGCGGCGATGGCAACGGCCGCGGGCTTCCTCTGCTTCATGCCGACCGACTACAAGGGCATCTCCGAGCTCGGCCAGATCGCCGGCGTCGGTATGCTGGTGGCGTTCATCTCTTCGATCACCGTGCTGCCGGCGCTGTTGAAGCTGTTGAACCCGCCCGGCGAACCGGAGCCGGTCGGTTACGCCTTCCTGGCGCCGCTCGATCACTTCCTCGAAAAGCACCGCGTCCTGATCGTCGGCGGCACGCTGCTGCTGGCGCTCGGCGGCCTGCCGCTGCTCTACTTCATGAAATTCGACTTCAATCCGATGAATCTGCGCAACCCGCACGCCGAATCCATCGCGACCTTCCTCGACTTGCGCAAGGATCCCAACACCGGCGCCAATGCCATCAACGTGATGGCGACGTCGGAGGAGCAGGCAAGGCAGGTCGAAGCCAAGCTGGAGAAGGTGCCTGAGGTGCTGCGGGTGATGTCACTCGACAGCTTCGTGCCGCAGGATCAGCCGCCGAAGCTGAAGCTGCTCGCGCAGGGCGCCAAGGTGCTGAATCCCGCGCTCAATCCCGACCAGATCGATGCGGCTCCCTCCGATCAGGAGAACGTCGAATCGCTGAAATCCTCGGCTGACAATCTGCGCCGGACCGCGGGGGATGCGAAGGGCCCGGGTGCGGCCGCCTCGCGCCGGCTGGCGGACGCGCTCGAGAAGCTCGCCAATTCCGATGAGGCCACGCGCAACAAGGCGCAGGACGTGTTCGTCACGCCGATGAAGATCGTGTTCGACCAGCTCAGGAACGCGATGCAGGCCGAGCCGGTCACCCTGAAATCACTGCCGCCGGATCTCGTCAGCGCCTGGAAGAGCAAGGACGGCATCATCCGCGTCGAGGCATTGCCCAAGGGCGACCCCAATGACAACGACACCCTGCGCAAATTTGCCGCCGCAGTGCTCGCGGCCGAGCCGACCGCGATCGGCGGGCCGGTCTCGATCCTGAAATCCGGCGACACCGTGGTGAAGGCGTTCATCCATGCCGGCATCTATGCGCTGCTGGTGATCGGCTTGCTCTTGTGGGTCACGTTACGCCGGTTCGTCGACGTGCTGATGACGCTGGTGCCGCTCCTGGTTGCCGGCGCGGTGACACTCGAGATCTGCGTGTTGATCGGCCTGCCGCTCAACTTCGCCAACATCGTCGCATTCCCGCTGCTGCTCGGCGTCGGCGTCGCCTTCAAGATCTATTACGTCGTGGCGTGGCGCTCGGGCAGGACGAACCTGCTCCAGACCAGCCTGACACGCGCGATCTTCTTCAGCGCGCTGACAACGGCGACCGCGTTCGGCAGCCTGTGGCTGTCCAGCCATCCCGGCACGTCCAGCATGGGCAAGCTGCTCGCACTCTCCCTGGTGACGACGCTTGCCGCCGTGCTGCTGTTCCAGCCGGCCCTAATGGGCAAACCCCGCAATCTCAGGGAGTAGGCAGATGTCGCCGATCGGGTCGGCGGCGCCCTTCTGACCGGCCTTGGCTGCGCCGACGGCCTTCGGGGCAGCGGGGGCAGGTGCTGTGGCGCCCGTCGTTCCCTGGGCCTTCGGTGCCGCGCCGCTGGACTTCGGCGCGCCCCTGGCCATGGCGTTGGCGGGGCTCAAGGGGATCGGCGGACCAACCCGGGTCCAGGTCTCGCCCCCGCAGAGGAAGCCCATCACGCAGCCCTTGATTTCGAGCTGGTCGGTACCGGCCGGCGTGATGGTTGCACTGTAGAGCTGGCCGTCCTTCGCGTTGTAGACCTGTCCCTCCCACTGATCGACGCCGGGCTTCTTCTTCATGTCGATCAGGGTCGCCATGCCCAGCGTCGGCCTGTTCTTTTTCGACACATCCGGGTTGTTCTCGTCGCGGCCGCCAGGCTGCTTTTCCCAGGACACGGCACCCCACATGCTGCCGTTGCATTGGGCGACACGGATGTTGGCGACGCCGTCGGCGACCCGCCAGTCGCCGGTCGGGTCTGCGGCGAGCGCGGGGGTCGGACAGGTGTAACCGGCAGCCAGTATTATTCCGGTGTAAAGGGCTAAACGCATGATAGTTCCTTGGCAGTGCAACATCGCTTAAAGCTGTGCTTGCGAAGATGGTCCGAAAAAGGGCAAAAGGCCGCACAGAGCGTTTTCGACAGCGGTCCGTTTTCAGTTGACGAGACGGCCCTCAACCGAAGTATGTAGCGGATGCACAGTCCAAATCCAGACATGTCTGAGCTCTTCGCGGACCGTCAGGCCCAGCGTAGCGCCCTGCATAATCGGTATCTGAACGAGCAGTTCGTTCGGGTTCTGAAGACCATCGGATACGATGTCGGGTTCCAGAAAGGGCAGGGGCAGTACCTCTATGATCGCGATGGCGCGCGCTATCTTGACCTCTTGTCAGGGTTCGGCGTGTTTGCGATCGGGCGCAATCATCCCGTCATGCGTGAGGCGCTCAAGAGCGTGCTCGACGCGGACCTGCCCAATCTCGTCCAGTTCGATGTCTCGGTGCTCGCCGGCGTGCTTGCCGAGCGGCTTTTGAAGTACGTCCCTTATCTCGACAAGGCGTTCTTCGCCAATTCCGGCGCAGAATGCGTCGAAGCAGCGATCAAGTTCGCGCGCGGCGCGACCGGCCGGCCCGGCATCGTCTATTGCGCCCACGGCTATCACGGCCTGACCTATGGCGCGCTGTCGCTCACGGGTGATTCGAACTTCCGCACCGGATTCGAGCCGCTGCTGCCGGGCTGCACCCCGATCCCGTTCAACGATCTGGCCGCGCTCGAAAAGGCCCTGGCCTCGCGCGAGGTCGCAGCCTTCGTCGTCGAGCCGATCCAGGGCAAGGGCGTCAACATGCCCACCGACGAGTTCCTGCCCGGCGCGGCCGCGCTCTGCAAGAAATACGGCACGTTGTTCGTCGCCGACGAGATCCAGACCGGCATGGGCCGCACCGGCCGCTTCCTTGCGGTCGAGCACTGGAACGTCGAGCCCGACATGGTGCTGCTGTCGAAGTCGCTGTCGGGCGGCCACGTGCCGGTCGGCGCGGTGCTGACGCGCAAGAGCATCTTCGACAAGATCTTCAACCAGATGGATCGTGCGGTGGTGCACGGCTCCACCTTCTCCAAGAACGACCTCGCCATGGCTGCGGGCATCGCCACGCTCGACGTCATGGAGTCCGACAAGCTGATCGAGTCCGCCGCCAAGCGCGGCGCCGAACTGCGCCTCGCGCTGACGCGCATGGTGCCCGGCTACGAGCTGATGAAAGAAGTCCGCGGCAAGGGGCTGATCATCGGCGTCGAGTTCGGCCCGCCGAAGTCGCTGCGCCTTCGCGCTTCCTGGAACGTACTGGAGACCGCCAACAAGGGCCTGTTCTGCCAGCTCATCACGGTGCCGCTGTTCAAGGATCACAAGATTCTGACCCAGGTCGCCGGCCACGGCAGCCACACCATCAAGCTGCTGCCGCCGCTCACCATCACCGAGGAAGACTGCACCTGGATCGAGCGCGCCTTCGACGACGTCATCGCCGGCAGCCACAAGGTCCCCGGCGCGATCTGGTCGCTCGGCAAGACCTTGGTCGACAACGCGGTGCGACGGTCGGCGTAGTTTCGCCGATCGGTCTCAACGCGCGTCATTGCTGTCGATGTTCAATAATTCGCTGATTGGATCGCGGTGGTCTTGGTAGCGGCGAAGGCCTTGGGAGTTTGTCCTGCCAAGGCCTGATGGGGT
>NZ_JADPKG010000011.1:0-1005 GCF_023073875.1 Bradyrhizobium sp. 154 | reverse complement strand
GCGGCGAAGGCCTTGGGAGTTTGTCCTGCCAAGGCCTGATGGGGTCTGTGGTTGTTGTAGTATACGAGATAGTCGAACAGTTCGTTGGCGAAGTGGTCGAGATTGTCGAAGGTCGCGCCGTCGATGACGTCGTCATCGAGGGTGCGCCAGAAGCGTTCGACCTTGCCATTGGTCTGTGGCCGATAGGGCCGGGTGTAGCGGTGTTTGATGCCAAGCTCGAGCAGCATGGCCTCGAATGGATGCTCGTCCGGCTTAGTGCGGGCAGCGAACTCGGCGCCGTTGTCGGATAGGATCTCCTGGAAGACGAGCCCGTAAGTGAGGTTGAGGGTATTGATCATCTTCAGGGTCTTGAACATGACCGGCAGCGCCTTCTTGGAGGTTAGGACCTCGGCCCAGGCCAGACGCGAGCAGCTGTCGATCAGGCTGATGATGTAGGCCGTGACTGGGGGTGGCGCGAGGAACATATCGCGCGGCAATTGATGCAGATCGACGTGGCCCAGCTCCCCGAGCTTGTCCTTGATAATACGGCGTTTCTCCTCGCGCATCGCCGGCGTGCGGCGGTTCAAGCGGTAGCGCCTCAGCACCCGATAGATCGTGATCGGCGAAGGTACCGTGTCGCGCGTCTCGCGCAAGACCGCATGAATCTCATAGCGGTTCATCCCCCGCTTGCGATGGGCGACGATCTCCGCCTCGATCCCTTCCGGCTCGCGCCGTTCCCGCCACTTCGGGCCGCGCCGCCGCGGCAGCAGGTCCGCTTCATCGCCGCTCTGCAGATAGCGATTGTAATACTTGCGGAAGGTCTGCGAGCAGGTCCCGTGGTGCCGATAGAAGTCGCCGACCCGGTTGAACAATGGCGATCGTCCAGCCTTCACCGCCTCATACTCCGGGATCAGAAAACGCCACTTCTGCAGATAGTTGCGCTCAATCGTCCGGTCATAGCTGTTGTCGCGCATCGGATCGTCCTCCGCTGGAGCGATCCAATCAGCGAATTAGTGAACATGCACA
>NZ_JADPKG010000026.1:0-51848 GCF_023073875.1 Bradyrhizobium sp. 154 | reverse complement strand
GATGATCTGCTCTTCCGTAAAGCGGCTGTGCTTCATGCTCTGGTCCTCATATGGGCCAGAGCGAACTTCAATCTGGATTAAGTCCAGGGGGCAAGGTCAAGTGCGATTGGTTGCGGCGTCGGTTACTCGGCCGCGGAGGCTCTTGCTCGACCCGCGTTTACCCTAAGCACCACCAGAACGGCGGTTACACTTGTGACAGTTACAGCGGCCGACCTGGGCTTCAAGGGCGAGACGGTGCCGTTGCGGCAAATCTACGAACTCGCGCAGCAACTGGGCTTCGGGCTTGCACCGCCCGAAATCGCCCCGCAGCTTAGACTTCAATATCTGGACCAGCCTGTAGGTGAGTTTCTGGTGATCGGGATGAACCCGATCCGGACATGGACTGGTGAAGAAGTCATCCTGCCCGTGGCAAATGGCGGAGCGGGCCTCATTCTCATCGGCCACGATGGTCGCCTCGATGCGGAGATACCTGTGACCTCCCGCTTCGTGTTCCTGCGCTCCTTGCCCATGGCGCCAGCGGCGCTGATTCGAAACTGACTGTCCAAGATGGCCGAGGTGATAAAATGCTGGCGATCCAATGCGATGAAGTACGTTGCGGTTCCATTCTGTGCACTGCTGCTGTTCACGACCGCGATACTTGCGCGAGATGACGGGCGCTATGCGAACTCCCCGCTGAAGTCGTGGTTCGAGGGTCACCGCGGGGACATACGACATGGTAGCGGCCTTCCATTCCCACCGGCTGCCGGGACGTATTCTAGGATCCAAGGGCGCCCTAACCGCCCCGTCGGCGTTCTCCCTTTCTGAATCAGCGATCAAGGACTCGCGGACTATTCAGGCCATTCGAGCCGTTAGCCCGACCCCGAGAATTGAGTTCTGTGTCGGGATTTTAGGCGGCGAAGCGCGAGCTCGAACGCGGTCTGCTCCGCCCAGACCCGCAGCGTCGGCTTGCGGGCGTTCTCGAGCAAGAGCGCGAGCGCCGGCGCCCGGATGGCCGGTAGCTCCAACCCGAGAACTTCCAGCAGAGCATGACAATCGTCGACGGCCCGGTGCGCCTGGTGGAAGAAGCCGGCGCCGTTCAGCAGATATCCGAGCTGCGAGCCCGCGAAGCCGTGTTTGCGCCAGTCGATCTCGCTCGTGCTGCAGCCCCACGCCTTCTGCTCGAACACGGGCCAGTAGCGTTCGAAAAATTTCCGATCGAACCCGCTGTTGTGCGCGATGACCACGACCACCGAATCGTCGACGAAGGCGTTCACAGCGGCCTCGTCGATCTTGTGGCCAGCCACCATTTCGTCGGTGATGCCGGTGATCGACGTCACCTCCGCCGGGATCGGCGCGGACGGCTCGTTGAAGGCGGAAAACGTGTCTCTGACGCAGACGATCCGCCCGTCCGGCGTGTAGTCGAACTTGACCATCCCGAGCTCGCGCGCGGAAGCCTACGATATACTGCGCGGCATGGCCGGAAAGCTGGAGAAGGCGCTGGTGACCGCGTTCAAGCCGGTCGCGCTCACGAGGTGAGCGCGTCGACTGCGCCGCAACCTCGGCTACTGCGTCGCTCGGTACGGTCGCGGGAAAATCGATCTGCTTCAAGCCAGACTAATCGGTGCCGACTAATCCGCGCTGCACCAAACTTGCGTCAGAGCGCATTGCCGCATCTAGAATGTTCTGGAAAACTTCTCGCCGATGATTGGGTCGGTGCCACCGAATTGGTTCGGTGGCCGCTATGGCGGGAAAGATCAGTATGGGCGCGCGGCGCGAAGTGGTGTCAGCGGTTCCTTACTACGATTCGAGCTGCGTGATGTGTCGCCATCCTAAGCATGTGTGCACGCTATATCGACGCTGTTATCATCGCTCTAGTGCAACGGACCTGAATGCCTTGATTGCCAATGAATTCTACGGAGGTGAACCGCTTCGCTGGTCCGCACCGCGTGAACTCGGAATGCATGTGCCCGACGAGCCGGTAGTCTGCTCCTCCTGCAGGAGCGCGCCTCCTCGGATTACTTGCTGGCTTCAACGATCCGACGAACACGCCTGAGCCTTAGGTGCGCGGAGCGTAGTAACCGTATGTTCCGCTTTGGTGTGTAGCTGTTTACGCCGCAATCGTTGCAACGGCTGCGTTCGCGCTGAACTTCAGAACATGGTTCGAAAAGCAGGTTCGTCTTGATTTAACGCTCATGCCCGATGCTGTCCTGATTGGCGGCCAAGTAGCGCACAGCAGTTAATTTTGATCATCCGCGCATTTGCTCATGCACCTATGGCGGAATTCGGCAAGCTCTTACTACTTGCGCTAAGGCGCGCCTCAATTAGACGATGATCCGGGCTTTGCATCAGTTCGTTCCAAATTCGGGAACGCGGCGAAGCAAAAGTCCCGAGCGTTGCACATTTACAACCCGCACAGCCATTGGAGATACTAAGCTCATCAATCGAGACGGGCCGAAACATACTCTCATAGCTTACTTCATACGAATAGCGGGGACGGAAAGTGTTTGATGTCTATCGCAATGATAAGCGCGACTTTCTCGTTCTAAGCACAGGCGCTGCGATACCCGTAGTTTGCTCTCGGAATAAGTGGCGCAAGAGCAGAAAACGAGTTCTCAAAGTCAGCGACGAGATCAAGTCAGCCGTTCAAAGACAGGGCTATTACGTTCGCAGCTTGCGGGTCACCAAGGAGCGGATGATCTAGGTCGAGCAGGCCGGCGGTTTCTCGGTGTGCTACCTCTACAGCATCACCCACCATCAAGCCTTCATTCTCGCGTCTTCCGCATGGTCAACCGATGCGTTGGCGCCTTGCAGCCGATGCCGGTGTCTTCCCGTACTATCCCGCGCCCATGATCCGCAACACAGATGCCGGGGACCGAGAAGTCGCTGAAGTTCGTACGCTTCATTTGTCCGGATGGCGCTGCGTCTGCTCCGGCGTGCTATGTCCCGCTGTCTGCGAGGTTCGGTTTGTGGTCGCTTCAAACACGGCGATACGCCGATCGAATTGCCATAGCTCGATGTCGTTGGCATCAACTAGCTGCTGAGCGCGTTCTCTTGCGTCCTGCTCGTCGGCACACTGCAAACTGGCCACGCTTATAACGTGGCGGTGCTGATCCAGAAGGTAAGCTCGGTAGTGCGCCATCCCCACGCTCCCCAACGCCGAGAGCAACATTACTCCAGTGACGCAAAGGAAAACCACGGAAATCTGAGTTGGGGAGTTCACGCTTGATGTCTATCGCTTTCAAAAAGTCCATGTGCCCTCGAACGCCCGCCGATTGCACACTCGCGTCAAAATGCCAGAGTGGTAGAATAGACCGCAAGAATTCGCACCAAACAGAGTGCATTCGTGAGTGCTGCAAGTACCGGCGACGCGCGAGCGATGAACATCTTGCGCGAACTGCACGAGGCCGAGACGGAGCTGGTCGGCAAGACCGTCGTCTTGGCTGACGGCAAGGCTGGCACAATTGATCGCGTCTTCCTCGATGATGAGCACGGACTTCGCATCTCGGTCGCGGGACATGAAGGTCGCTGGCCGGTTTCGACGATGAAACACATTGAGGGCTGATCGGCCGTGCGCCCGGTGGCAGCGTTACCCTCCCAGCAGCGCGCGCTCGACGACCTGCGATCAATCAGTGAATGGTTGACTTCACCGGGTCTGCCGATTGATCGAGAGCTGTATTCTCCTCGGCCTCTCGCACTCGGCCTCGAAGGGTCTCAAGTTCGGCAAGCTGAGAAAGAAGCGCCTGAGCGCGCAGGCACAGGACAACGCGGTTGTACGCCCGATTACGGTTACTCATTGCACGCCCCCGATGTTTGAAGAGTTGGCTCCTTGGGTCGGTTCTCATCCCCGTATTGCAAGGGTTTTCTCACCCGGCCAGATCAAGCGAGCTGGTCGAGCTACCGACGTTGCATTCCCGGAAGTGGGACGACAGCTCAAGCTCAGCCAAGTGTTCCCAGCATTCCGCGTCCGCGAGGAGTTTCCATTTGTTCATGCTGTTGTACGCGGCCTGTTGACGGCACAGCGAACCCATCGCGCGCAAGCGTCGCACCTTCTCCACTGCGAACCTCCTTCAGGTTTTTTCCAAAACATTGTTGGTCTCGGATGGAAAGTCTCGCAGATTAAAATGACGGGTGATAGTCCGGTGTTTGACTGGTTTAAATGACAGCGCAATCGTCTGACTTTTCAGCGGCGTAGTATTTTCAGAAAGCGCTTGATTGCATCCAATGCTTCGATCAAGGACGGCCGCACTGGTCGAGGTGGCAAGCGTGGCTTGCGAGGGGGCATCGTGATCACAACAAACAAAACGTTGATCAGTAGCCATAGCCCAAGAACTAAAAGGGTAGTCCGCACGCGAACGTCCCAAATTTAACTAAATATAGGGGCACCGCGCGGGACAGTAATGACCGCTTTGCCTCTCACGGCCAGCACAGCCAACCGATTGTCGGCCGTGCCACCATGGCTGGAATTGCATCATGCAAAAGGCCACCAACTGAGAGCCTCTGAGGTCCGTCGGCTTCACTCACGTTCATAGACGTATAAACAGCGCCCTTCAGCAGTCCGTCCACGCCTGAACACGCGTATTGCACGCTGCTAAGCGCATGACCGTCGCGGTCGCCTATTTGATCCTGGATTGGCGCACCAATAACGCTGCACTCGTAACGACCAACTGGATCTGCCACGGCAACTTCGTTTGCGGCAAGGAAAGCAAGCACGAAGCAGATAAAGGCGGACGGTATTCGTAGGACATGGATATCAATCATGGGAATGCTCCATCGGAAAAAAGGACAGTATGAATGCGGATGCATCCTAGCCCTTCTGCAACCGCAAGCAAGCTTATGCCGATCGTCCCTACGCCGAAGTTGATCGAATGCCGCCGGCCGCGGTCATTGCGCTACCGCGATGCGGAATAGAGTGGAGGCGAACGCATCTGGTGGCTGAAGACGGCTGCCTTCGAAGGTGAGTTTTAATGTTGGAGGCTTGAAACTTGCTGGTTTCTGCTGGGGTTTGTTTCAGCCAGAAGAAACACCGTCGCGGAGGAGGAAAACATGAACCAGCTAAATCGGCCATTGAGCAGGAGCGCAGTTATAGCTGGCAGCGTCGCTGCTGGTCTTCTTGCGCTCTCCGGTACGGGCGCCTCGGCTGCCATTGCGTGTAGGGGAGACGTTTGCTGGCGTGTTCATACGCCCTATCTCTACCCGCCGTCTTCGACAATAGTCATCCATCCTGACTATTGGAGGCCCCCAACTCCGACAATTGTCATTCGCGAGCACTGGCGTCCGGTGGAGCGCTTCACGCGGGAGTACATCGTGCGGGAGTATGGCAGCTTCGACGATCCCGAATGGTAGCCCAAGCCGCATAAAGGCAGACTGGAAGCCCCAGTACGTACATGGCACCCTGGGGGCGGGACTCCGATTGTCCTGGGTTGTTGCCTGTCTTAAGCTCGACCGGTGTGCTGTTGCGCCACCGATGCCACGATAGTTCGCCGCAGGCAAAGAAAGGCCCCAGTCCGGGGCTGACTCGAGACTGGGGCTAGCTGGTCTACTCGGCACCCATTGTTGGGGGATGCTCGCTTTAAAGGGGGCGCGCTTTGGTTCAATCTGAGCTCTCACTCGGATCGGCTGTCTTGCTCAGCCGCGGTCGCGGTGGTGATGCTCATGATGATGGATGAGGCCCCTCCAGACTTCGCGATGGCGGTTGACGTCAACGACGTCGAAAGCAACGCCGTCAGCGCCGGCGGGGTCACGACGGCGAACTTGCCGCAGTTCTTCACGCGCGGCCGACCGAAGCACTCGAAGCGAAGTTAATCCATCTATTTGCGCAGACAGCTCAGCCGCCAAGCCGCCTGAGTGGAGTTGCTCATGAGTACTGAGCCGAATCCCGACCGCACCGTGATCCTATTGTTCGCGATCGCAGTGACAATCACAGCCTTCGCAGCATTCGTCACCACGTTTGAGCGGGTTGGGAGCACCACACATGATGCCAAGACTCTCTCCGGCACCACAGGCTTCGCCAGCCCTCGGCGGCCTCTCGATCGCGGAGCGGGGCGACCAGCAGTGCGGAAGCAAGCAGGGCGCCGCTTCCGTGCGCTGCGGCATAAGATCCGCTGCCGGACTTTCGAACGACAGCCGACCCGAAAGGCAACGAAACAGACGAGCAACGACAGTATGGTGTCCGCCTTTCCACGTTCACGCTACCGGTCGTCTTTTGAGGCTTGCATGTTCCTACCTCTAATTGCATACTTTCCCGTTATCGCCTGCACATCGTTTCAATAGAATTGTTCGAGGCGGTGATGAGTAATCGAGGTCAGGTTTTCAACTTTTCGGCTATTCTGCGCGAACGGGTCGAGGGGCTGCTCGCATTTTTCGGGGAACTGCAGACGCTCCGAGGGCGCCTACGCGCCGCTAACGCGAGACGGATTGGCAGTGGTCGGCGTATCCGGAAGTCGGCCCGCAGAAGGAGAGTTCTTCGGCGGCCGTAACTACCGTTCAATGCGACAAGTGGTCTTGTTTAACGGTACATTGCGGAGAGCGGCTAGTGCTCACCTTTCAGGAAAAATACTGCGCCTCTGTCACTAGCCTGTGCAAGAATCTCCCATTCTGATGCGAACCTAAGCCATGATTCCCGATCGGCCTCGTTCTCCGCCAGGCGGGCCGATTGGCGGCATTCCTGCGCCTCCTTTCGCAGCCGCTCGGCATCTGTAGGCTTCAACTATTCACCATCGGTATGGCACGCGTCTATTGTTGGAAAAACGCCGCTTGCCGTTAGCGGGTTTCTAAAGGTTTCCGCTTCATCTCGGCAGCGCGCACTTCTACAGACATGCGGCTCGTTCCAAGAGCTTCGACGATCTCTTGCCAGGACTTTCCTGCCTCTCTCATCTCTAAGAGTTTGGCTTCATCCTCGCGCGTCCATCGGCGACGTTGGGTCGTCAATTCAAGTATCCGTCTTAGTGATCATTAGGCTCACAGCTCTGCTGAGCTTGATCGCTCTACTACGGATGGCTTGGACGGACCGCTTCAGCGACCTAGCCAGGTCGTACCAAGAAGCTTCTTCAGACATCATGGTAAGCAGTTTTTGTCCTCTTCAGCCATCCAGCGCTTGCTGCCCTGTGCTCGGGAACTCAGTGGAAGAGCCGACTTCTGACGCTCGTTGGTCCCACACTGATCTATTCAACAATGCATGATTCCTTGCTCCCGACGCTTAGGCTGCTATTGCTTGTGGCAGGCGGCACGATTTTGTTGCCCACGCTGACGTCGCTCGCGGTTGGAACGGACATGCCTTCCTTGTGGGCTGTGCAAGGGCTGTTCTCGTTTATCCTCGTGATGGTATGCAGTGCGCGTTCCAGAATATCGCAATTTCATCGTGTAAACCTTGCCATCTTCGTTGCAGCGGTAGCACTGCTTGCCGCCTTCGTGGGCGCGCCCGTGCATGCTGTTTACCGCAATACTCATGGCTACGAAGAAGGTCGAAGCTTCTACAAGTCGGCCGCCCTCGAGGTGACGCGGCTTTGGCACCTCAACACGAGGATGCCACTTAGAGCCATCAGTGGAGATGATGCGTTGGCATTCGGGGCCGCTTTCTACAGTGCTGACCACCCCTACTACGCACCTCCCGCTGCATTGCAAGTATCGCGTACCACGATCCGAGAGCGCGGTTGGGCTGCCCTCTGCTTTGCCGACCAAACAGATTGTATCCAACGGATGAAAATCATAGCAGAGCGTGCCGGCCCTCACATCCACACTCGATTTGAGGTGCAATCCCATCTTTTGGGTATCCCGGGCGTAAAGCGAGAGGTCGTCGCGATCATCGTTCCGCCCTACGAGGACGAGCTCTCGCCAACTCCCGCCGGCAGCTCGGAAGACTTCAGCGCCATCCGTCGGTCATCCGAGCAGCGTTCCGGCGACCAGCACCGGAAGACCAACCAAAAACAGCCGGCTCGTTTCCGGGGTAACGAGCCCCATCCCGCCGAGGGCCAGTAGCGATATGGCGAAGGTGCGACCGCCGTCGGCTGCGATACGGAACGATGTTCGTCTCGGGGCCAACCGCGCATTACACACCACAGGGTCGGCAGAATACCGCCAAGCCCGGTCGAGCCGCCAAGCACCCCATTGACGAAGCCAATGCCAGCGTCCGCGGTTCGCCCCGCCCCCTTCAAATCGGGCATTTTCGGGCGCAGCAAATTGTAAAGGCTGAAAGCGGTCAGCAGCAGCCCGACAGCCGTCCTCAGATGCAAGGCCGATGCAAATTCAAGAACGACGATGCCCACGGGGATCCCGACGGCGCTGCCAACGACGAACGGTAACAACCGCGACGGAAGGATTGTGCGCCGCAGCCGCCAGGTCGAGTAGCCCTGCACCAGAAGCGCATAGGCCAAGATCAATGTTGTCGTCTGTACGGGTGTCAGAGCAAAAAGCCAGATTCCGGCGGCGACCATGCCGAATGCAAAGCCCGCGAGCCAGGTCACAAAGGCGGCAGCGAAAGTACCTAGCAGGAAAATCGCAAGATCGAACGAAATCGCAGAACTCATGACGTGCCCCTTAATGTGGTCAATTGATTGTCGACGGTGGACAAGCGATCAGCCGTGCGTCTCTTTGTTTCGACGCAGCAAAGAAGAAACGCTGTTACGGGGAGGACAACATGAACCAGCTGAACCGGTCGTTCGGCAGGAGCGCAGTTTTAGCCGCCAGCGTCGCTGCTGGTCTTCTTGCGCTCTCCACTACGGGCGCCTCGGCTGCCATCGCGTGTAGGGGAGACGTTTGCTGGCGTGTTCATGTGCCCTATCTTTACCCGCCGTCGCCGACAATTGTCATGCATCGGGACTATTGGAGGCTCCGACCCCGACGATTGTCATTCGAGAGCACTGGCGTCCGGTCGAGCCCTTCACGAGGGAATACGTAGTTCGAGACTATGACGATTACGGAGGCCCCGACTGGTAAATCTACGAGACTTCGCTCTTCAGCGGCCTCTCAGCTTGTGAACGACTTGTGCGGATTCGCGCGCGCGTATCTGGTTGGTGGGTCGCGTTCGAATGCTGGGGGGCGAGATCGATCCACTGGCAGTGCAACTGTCCAGCGGCTGCGCCAACGCACGCTAGAGTCGACGCGCTCAATGCCGGGGACTGTGTTACCAGGCCGCACAGGGATTACTCATGATAGGCCCCTATTCGAAATGAGCACAGATGCACGGGCCTGGATCGTAATCAGTCGCCGCTTACGGCTGCTGCACGGGTGAGCCGCGCAACGCGCCGCACTCTATCCCAAACTTCTATAATCGGATGGGCTTCGAGAAACTTCTCGGCTCGGTGCCTTGCTTCGTCATCGCCCGCACATTCCAGTTCGTAAATGGCCAGCGCCACTCCGGACAAATCTACTGCGTACGCTACGTAGCGCATTGGAACGGTCTCTCGAACCCGGCGGAATGCCCGCGAGTAAAACGGCGCAATTCTGACTCGGGATCGGGAGAATAGTTCCTGGCTGGCGGCTCAGCTGGTTCTTCTCCGTGGCTAAGCCCTGATCTATTCGAACCAGCCTCTGTCTCGCGGTGTGGCAGGGTTCGCCAGAGCCTCCCCTTGCCTAGATTGCACCAACGGTCTCGCTCGGAATCACTCCTCGAGAACGCGATCGTTTCCTCTGGGTCCCGGAACGGTCTGACGCTCTGGGGCCAGAGCAACAGCGGAAGATGGCCTCATAGCCGCGCGCCATATTAGAAGATCTGGGGCGGCATTCCTGGCCCGCGATTGATACCGACGTATCAATTAATAGAACGCGACAGCAACACGTTTCTCTTTGCGCCAGACAACAGCGCAGCGGCGCAAGTCACCGTCGGGAATAACAGTCAGCGCGAATTCGTCGGGAATTTTTTCATCTGCGGCAAGATCGAGGGCTGCGCCGAAGGCAGATATGCTGCGAATAGTGCAATCGGTTTTCGAACGGCCGAAGCTGATCAAGCCGACTCTTGCAACTTCTTTCGAACGAGGGCTGTTGTCATCCATAGTGTCCTCCAATTTCCGAGGAGCGCAAATTACGCATGGCAATGAATCGGCGGTGATGGTGCATGCCTTCCAGTGTCACCGAAGAGTTGGTTCACAGTTGTGCCAGTCAGTCCAACAACGCCCCGTCGGCAGCGGCAGGGCTTGCTTGCCTCAAAGAAAATCCCGCAGCCGAGCGATTTCGGATATCTCTTCTGCGGTCAGTACGGCCGTAATAAGTTGCGTTTGCGGAGCAGTATGTATCTCATAGAGATGACGCTGGCTGGCGGGCTTCGCTAGGAGACCCCGGATGCATGCGTCCAAAGTGCCCTCGATTACGAGATATGGACTAAGCGATGCCGCTGCGCGTTGATTTCCAATTGAAGGCCATTTTTTTAGTGCTGCCGCGGCAGTGAAATCGATTTGCGCGCGCTGCTTCGAGCCGACCGGCGCCCCTGACGCCCCTCTCCGGCAATCCGCCGATTCCGTTCTTTTCGCAGCTCTAATCATTGCGCGGGCCAGGGTCCGGACCGGGATGTTTGCGCTTTAAACTTTCCGGCTTCGTCAATAACAATTTTAGAAACACCACCGCCGGTGCTGCGGGACTTCCCCCGAACTGAGCAGCAATCTCTGCGCTCGGCACTTTCACGGCCGAGGTTTCAAGTTTGCCTATGTCGTTTTCAGTCGGAGGCCGGATGTTACGTTGAGGCATTGTCCTCTCCTCCAATGCAAACGGTCCTCAGGCTTTTCCTAAAAGGAAGACTGCCGGAGCTGAAATGGCGCTGGAACATTAAATGTCGTAATTAAATCTGAGATAATATATGATGTTTTAATTGGATAATAAAGATAATAATCGATGGATTAACGCAGGCTCGAATGCCCGACGCCACCCCTTTGTATTATCTTGCATTTTTGGTGCCGCGCCGGGTGAAGAGAGGCGCTAGTTCCCTTCGCAGCGGAGAACGGTATTTAATTTGACAATTTAAATAGGCTCGCACCATAGCGTCTCGGGCTGGCAGCGGGACAAGTTCTACCCAGCCGCCTATGGCGATGGTTGCAGGAGGAGGTCTCGGTAACCCTCTCTTGGGAATCGCGCGGAATCGCGCGACAGGATGACCGCCTATCTTCTCCGCGCCCGCTTGTCCCTTGATAGGCTAGCGCACTTTTTTCGTCGCGCTATGCGAGCCTCTTACCGCGTGGCAATCAATCCGCTCGCAGTCGCAACTATCCAACGGTTACCCCAACGCACGATAGAGTCGATCCGCCCGATGCCGGGGATCACGTCGCCCCGTGCAGCCATTCGAATCCCATCGGGCCCTTCGAGCACTGCCGTTCCGCCGCGAACGTCAAGGACTGCCCAACCTCCAATAGTGTTGGTCTTGTCTCGGGGACCGACAGGAGCTGCCCCGTAGACCCGAGCGAGCCGGTCACAGACACGTCCGCCTCGACAGCCGAAGAAGCTTGGTTCGAAGCTTCCGCCGATTGCGCCCCACTCGACGCTTTGGGCAGGGGCTTCGGAGCAAGGCCCGCGCTTATTGTGGAGGGCTGACCTACACCAGGCGGTGTTCGCGAGGCTGATGCTGATGCTATCTTTCGGGCGCTTTCGATCCTACCGCCTGACTTCGTGTCCGGCATGCGGCGCGAAACCGTTTCTACCTGAGCAATTGGGTGGAGAACCGAGATAGTTGCAGGACCGTACCAAGCCCCAGCCCATCCCAACCCGAAGCCCCCAGCCAATGCGGCCACGACGAGCCAAATGGTGCGATTTGGATGGCCGCTTGGCGCCAATAGCGCCAGGATCTCATCTCGATTCGAGGTCGAGAAATCTGATTGGTCGAGAGTGACGGGCCAGGTCGCGAGCTCGCAACTGCCTTGATCCACGACCGTCTCGAACCTCTCCAAGGTATTCGCATGATGCAGTGGCATGCTCGGGTCCCTTGTGGCCCCCAATGATCATGCTGGGAACTAAACCAACCCTTAACAGCCGATGCATCTCGGCACGAATAAGACAGTGGTGCATCGCGCAGAAGACCAAAGGAGTGATCTACCGGATGCCCCCGCAGCGCTCAATTGACTGCCGACTTTTGAACCGAAGCCTGGTCGATTAGGAACTCATCCAACTTCCCGCCGCCTCGAAGCTGCGGCCGCAGCCACCGAGGCAGCCTGCCGCGACCGGACCATGTCTCCGCCGGGTTCTTCGGATTGCGATATTTGGGACGAACGGGCGGGTATGGACGGCGCTTACGATCGAGCCGTGTGGCCTCGCCGGCCAGTCCCATCCTGTGGAGCCGTTCCTCCAACTTCGCTTTTTGCACCAACATTTTTTGAGTGAGGCTGGCGGTGACCTGTTCGTGAAGTATCCAGAGCTCGTCAAGGGAGAGCGAATTTAAATGCGCGGTGTCCATGGCTCGATCCAAATTCTTGGGAGAAGGCCCAGGCAGACAAGTCGGGAATGAAGGAGCAGACAAGCCACCAGCTAAATATTAGCCGTACAATCCACATTTAAATGCGGAGGTAGCAGGGAGAAAGGCACCACGGCGGTAATATCGTGGCGAAGCTTTTAATGGTGCGAGGGGTAACTCTCGCTAGCGGCTCGCAGACCGATATCGTGACATCCACAAACTTAACGCCCTGACCGGTTGGGCTTTCGCTGCTGATGACGCTGGGGGCTTCTCAATCTTAAGCTCGAGCCGCACGGTTCGGCACGCCGCGAGATTACGCGGCTGAGCCATCGATGAGTTCTAGAGCGCTGGTATAGCCGAATTGCCACACGTACAAAGGTTCCGCGTACGTGCACTCACTTTTGGCACTGCCTCACACCCACGTCGGATTACGATTGCGGTCCCGTTGGGGGACTGGCCATGCGGTACAAAGTCTTCGTGGTGGAGAGCGGCAGGCGAGTCATTTGCGCCGCAAAGCTCGACTGCATTGACGAACAAGCTGCGAGACGTCGAGCCGAGCAAATGTGCGGCGAGCACGACGTTGAGCTTTGGGAAGCCGATCGGCTCGTTGCTGTATTTCGAAGTGCCACGTCGGCCGACACGAAGGGCGGCCGCTCTCCTGAATAGATGGCCGGTCTAGCCTCCGCGGAGTTAGTGCATGCTCTCATCGATCGAGGCGCGATTCGCTCTTCTCATACTCGCGGGCCAAAAATCGGTTTCCCTCTCTTATCGGAACGGCGCCGCGGTCGCTGGTGCGCCTCAAGATGGTCGACGGCGTTTTCGTGCCTGGCACGTCGTGTAGCAGAAGTCGCGGAGCGTTGCACATTTACAACCCGCACCGCGGTTCGAGGTTGTAAGCTGGTCGATTAGAATGACCGAAACGTATTTTGTGTTTACTTCGATTGGATTAGCGGGGGCGAAAAGTGTTTGATGTCTATCGCAATGGGAGGCGTGACTTGCTCGTTCTAAGCACAGGCTCCGCGATACCCGGGCCTTACTCTGCAAATAAGTGGCGCAAGAGCAGAAAACGAATTGTCCTAGGCCAATGTTGCCGAACTTCGATAGCGTTCGTGACGCAACTTGCATACTGCAACACCGACTGCTCGCAACCTCATAACTGTTTGTAAACTGCTTCGGCGTAAATTCTCGGACACGACAATCTACAGATAGCCGGCGTGGTGGTCGTCATTATGGCAAGACTAGTCCAAGTTGGCCTGCCCCGTTGTATTTCGCGTACAGCTCTATTTTTCATAGTCTCGTGTTTTTCATGTTCGGCAAAGCGACGCCGATCCGTAATTGAGAATTGCGACCATGTCTTCAGTGCTAAAATTCCGGCAGCCATACAAGGCGAAATCTGAGACAAGTCCCCAGAGACTGCCCGGCATTGTGGCGAATGTCGCCGCTCTGTTGTCGCAGGTTCAAGCTCTCGACATTCAAACAGCAGATGACATCCGTCGGGCTGTTTTCATTCTTGAGCTCGCAAATAGCTGCATCCGATTGATCGTGGGGCAGACACAACTGAATGAAGCGACGAGAACGACTCTACTGGCTCAGTCGACGAAGATCGATTTGCTTATTGCAGAGACGCTCAGGGAGGCGGCGCATTTATTTGGAGAAACTGATTTGAAATTGGGGATTGCAGATGATGGAGAACAACCGAAAAACGCACCGTGTTCGCTTTGAACACAAGCATACGGTCAGCATCATGGGTGTCGATGGGACGTGGCGACGAAGCTGCACTCTTGTCGATGCCTCTGCAACCTGCCAAGCTTGAGGTCGACGGCTCAACAGACCCCCTGAAAGCACAGGAATTCTTCTTGGTTCTGTCCTCCACGGGTCTGGCATTTCGGCGTCGCCGACGTCCGACCCGTTGTCGTGACGATACGCCCAGCCCCTATCAATCGTAAAGCTTCGTGCGTCCCAAGCCGGTCACTTCGCATGCATGGTCAATCGTGCAGGTGAGCCGCTGGGCGAATGGCATCGTGCTCGGTTCTGCTGCTTTCGGAGCGGATAGACTGACTTGTGACTGTTGTCCGCCAGTTTCCTCTCGTCGATTGTATCTCACGTGGCCCTCCATTCGCACAAAGCTCGACTGGGCAAGAGTTGATGGTGCGACGAGCAACGTCAATGCGAACATCCGAGGGCGCTCGCGTACGACAGCGCATGTCAGCGGCGCTTTGAATGTTTCCGGACACCAAAGGGTGACGAGGAAATTCTTCGCGAATGCGCCAGCCACAGTGAGGCATCGCGCCAAGGCTAGTCTGCTAGTGTCGGCAGCAAATTCCCCAAGCGTTCGCCGCTGTTCACCGGCGTCTTATTCAACCATTATTCAACGAACGCGGCTGATGGCTACCTAAGTGCCTGAGTTTGCTGGCGCGCCGTCCAGAACAAAACCGCGAACTCATACACAATTGAAATTGCTTGTGATTTTTCTTGTCGTCAATCATTCGACGCCGGTCGGCCCGCTGTCGTAGGGGATTTCAGCCCGCCTCACGACGGCGAGCGCCTTTTGCTCCGGGATCGTAGTATTGTCGTCGGAAGCCGTCGAAGCTTCGAGACCGAGGATTTCGCGCAGCACTCGATCGCGGCGCTCAAAGAGATGCACTCCAGATCAAGCTGATGATCGCGGCAGCGGTCGGACGGCACGACAAACGGAGGACATTATGGCGTGGCGTGACGACAGGGCACGGGCAACTCTCATCCGCGAGGCAACGGGCAGCGTGCAGCCGGGCCGGAGCCCCCGGGCCTTTGCCGAGCTTCTGTTCGGCTACACCAATGTCGAGGATCTCGCCAATCACGATGCCTCGTCGCTGGCCTTCCTGGCGGAACAGGCCTGGGAGCACGTGCAGCAGCGCACGGCCGGCAGCGCCGATATCCGCGTCGTCAATCCGATGATGCCGGACGGGCGCGAGATTTCCGTGCTCGAAATTCTCAACGACAACATGCCCTTCCTGTTCGATTCCACGATGGCGGAGCTCGCCGAGCAGGGCATCGAAGTCACCCTCGTCGCTCACCCGATCATCGCGGTGGAGCGCGATGACCAAGGCAAGCTCCTGCGCTTTTACGGCGAATCACTGCCGGCGGGAGCAAAGGGCGCGCGCGAGAGCCTGATTCATCTCCACATCACTCGCCTGGACGCCGATGCGGATCGTCAGAAGCTGATCGACGGCCTCGCCGGCACGTTGAACGACGTCAGCGCCTGCGTCACCGACTGGCGCGCCATGCGCGAGCGCGTTGAGGCGGCAATCAAGACGTTCTCCTCCAATCCGCCGCCGCTGCCGATCGACGAGGTCGCCGAGGCCAATCAGTTCCTGCAATGGCTGTGCGCGGACAATTTCACCTTTCTCGGGGTGCGCGAATATCGCTTCTCGCCGGACAGCGATGCGTCCGACGACATCACGACCGGCGAAGGCCTCGGCATCCTCCGCGATCCCGATGTGAAGGTGCTGCGCCGCGGCAGCGAAATGGTGGTGATGACCTCGGAAATCCGCGAGTTCATGCGCGAGCCGACGCTGCTGATCGTCATCAAGGCCAATGTCTCCAGCCGCGTCCATCGCCGCATCCGGATGGATTATGTGGGCATCAAGCTCTATACGCCCGACGGCCGGCTCGAGGGCGAACTGCGTGTCGTCGGCCTGTTCACCTCGGGCGCCTACACCCGCTCGGCACGACAGATTCCTTATGTCCGCCACAAAGTTTCACAGGTGCTCCAGCGCGCCGGCTTCGACCCGAACAGCCATTCGGGCAAGGCGCTGGCACACATTCTCGAAGACTATCCGCGCGACGAACTGTTCCAGGTCGACATCGACACCCTCTACAATTTCGTCATGGAGATCCTGATCCTCTATGAGCGCCCCCGCGTCCGCGCGCTGGCACGCATCGACAAGTTTGATCGCTTCGTCTCCATCCTCGTCTTCATTCCGCGCGACAAATACGATACCGACGTGCGCACGCGCGTCGCCAACTTCCTCGCGCAGGTTTACAAGGGAACGCTAGCGGCATCCTACGTGTCCTTCCCCGAAGGATCGCTTGCGCGCGTCCACTACATCGTCGGGCGGTATGAAGGCAAAACGCCCGTCATCGAACGCGCCACGCTCGAAGCCGGGATCAGCGCCATCGCCGCGACCTGGGCCGACAAGCTGAAGGCAGCGCTCACCGCCTCGACCGACGGCATGCGGGCGCGCATGCTCACCAACCGATATGCCCGGGCCTTTAGCGGCGGCTATACCGAGGTGTTCGGCGCGAAGCAGGCGATCACCGATATCACGACAATCGAAAAGCTCACGCCAGCCCGCCCGGTGATGATCTCGGTTCACCGTCTGGAAGGCGAGGACGATCCCAGGCGCTTCGGCCTCAAGGTGTTTTCGGACGCCGCACCGCTGTCGCTGTCTTACCGCGTGCCGGTAATCGAAAATCATGGTCTGCGCGTGGTCAACGAACGCACCTATCAGATCGTGCCGGGTACCAGGCCGGAGCCGGTCTGGCTGCACGACATGACGATCGAGACCAGCGACGGCGAGCCGATCGAGATCAACCCGGACTTCAGCCACCGCCTGGAAGCCTCGATCATGGCGGTGGTCCGCGATCGCGCCGAATCCGATGGATACAACGGATTGATCCTGCGCACGGTCCTTGGCTGGCGGGAAGTCTCGACCATCCGGGCGCTGTCGCGCTATCTGCACCAGATCCGCGCGCCGTTCACCCAGGATTATATGTGGGCGACCTTGCGCAAGAACGCCGCGATCACGGCCACCCTCGTCGCGCTGTTCCAGGCCCGCCTCGATCCACGCCTCGCCGCCACGGATGCCGAGCGTTCGGCACGAGAGACGGCCCTCCTTGCCGAGATCGAGGAGCAGCTCAAATCCGTCGCCTCGCTCGATGAAGACCGCATCCTGCGCCGCTTCACCAATCTGGTCCAGGCAACCATTCGCACCAATCTGTGGCAAGTCGGCGAGGATGGACATCCGCGTTCGGTGATCTCCTTCAAGTTCGACGCGCGCAGGATCGATGACCTGCCGGCACCACGACCGCTCTACGAGATCTTCGTCTATTCACCTCGTGTCGAAGGTATTCACCTCCGCTTCGGCAAGGTTGCGCGCGGTGGCTTGCGCTGGTCCGACCGGCCGCAGGATTTCCGCACCGAGATTCTCGGCCTGGTGAAAGCGCAGCAGGTCAAGAACGCCGTGATCGTGCCGGTCGGCGCCAAAGGCGGCTTCGTGCCCAAGCGCCTGCCGTCGCCTTCCAATCGCGACGCCTGGCTCGCGGAGGGCACCGAAGCCTATCGCATCTTCGTTCGCTCGCTGCTCGAACTCACCGACAATCTCGACGGCGACATCGTCGTGCCGCCCGAATCCACCGTGCGCCACGACGGCGACGACCCCTACCTCGTCGTCGCCGCAGACAAGGGCACCGCCACCTTCTCCGACGTCGCCAACGCGATCTCGGCCGAGAAGAACCATTGGCTCGGCGATGCCTTCGCATCCGGCGGCAGCCAGGGCTACGATCACAAGAAGATGGGGATCACGGCGCGCGGCGCCTGGGAGGCGGTCAAGCGCCACTTCCGCGAGTTCGGCACCGACATTCAAACCACGCCATTCACCGCGGTCGGCGTGGGCGACATGTCCGGCGACGTTTTCGGCAATGGCATGCTGCTCTCGCCGGCGACAAAGCTTGTGGTGGCTTTCGATCATCGCGACATCTTCATCGATCCCTCGCCTGATCCCGCGATCAGCTTCGCTGAGCGCAAGCGCTTGTTCGATGCGCCGCGATCGAGCTGGCAGGACTACAACAAGTCGCTGATCTCGCAGGGCGGCGGCGTGTTCTCGCGCCTGCTCAAGGCCATCCCGCTCGCCCCGGAAGTGCGCACCCTGCTCGATCTCGACAAGCCACAAGCCACGCCTTTCGAACTGATGACGGCAATCCTGAAAGCGCGCGTGGACTTGCTGTGGTTTGGTGGCATTGGCACCTATATTCGCGCGTCGGCGGAGAGCGACGATCAGGTCGGGGACCGCGCCAACGATCCGATCCGCATCGCGGGTGGCGACGTGCGCGCCCGGGTGATCGGCGAAGGAGCCAATCTCGGCGTCACCCAGCGCGGCCGCATCGAAGCGGCGCAGAAGGGCGTCAAGCTCAACACCGACGCCATCGACAATTCGGCCGGCGTGAACACGTCCGACGTCGAGGTCAATATCAAGATCGCGCTGGCGCGTCCCGAGCGCGAGGGACGCCTCAGCCTCGCTGACCGCAACAGCCTGCTTGCCGCGATGACCGACGAGGTCGGCGCGCTGGTGCTGCGCAACAACTATCTGCAGACGCTGGCGCTCTCGCTGGCCGAGCGCAAGGGCGTGGCCGAGACCGGCTTCCTCGCCCGCCTGATGCAGTCGCTCGAGCAGCGCGGCTTGCTCAGCCGCGCGGTGGAGTTCTTGCCCGACGACGCAGCGCTCACCGAGCGCACACGGCGCGGCCAGTTCCTGACGCGGCCCGAGCTGGCCGTGTTGCTCGCCTACGCCAAGCTGACCCTCTACGATGACCTGCTCGTCACCAGCGTGCCCGATGATCCCTATCTTGCCCGCGAGTTGTCTCAGTATTTTCCGCGCGAGCTTCAGGACAAGTTCCCGACAGCGGCCGAACTGCATCGGCTGCGGCGGGAGATCATCGCGACCAGCCTCGCCAATGCGGTGATCAACCGCGGCGGCCCGGCCAGTGTCGTACGCCTGATCGACGAGACGGACGCCGATATCCCGACCATCGTCATGGCCCATGTGGCGGTCGATGAATGCTACGGTCTTAAGGGGCTCAATGACGCGATCGGTGCACTCGACGCCTGCATCGACGGTCAGGTGCAGCTGTCGCTCTACGCTTCCGTGCAGGACCTCCTGCTCTCCCGCATGGTCTGGTATGTGCGCAATGTCGATTTCAGGGGCGGGCTGGAGGCCGTGGTCGCGCGCTTCGGCCCGGCTATCCGCCAGATTGTCGCCGCGCTCGACACTACCCTGCCGCCGGACTTACTGGCCGCACGCGCCAAGCGTCGGCAGGACCTGACGGACGCTGGCGTCCCGGCCGGCCTTGCCGGCGAGCTCGCCGATCTCGACGCTCTGGTCTCGGCACCCGATATCGTGACGGTCGCCGAGCGCACCACCCGCCCCATTGGCGACGCCGCCGCGACGTTCTTTGCCGCCGAGGCGAATTTCCGTCTCGACCGCATCATTGCCGCCGCGCGCCACGTGCCGGCAAACGACTATTTCGAACGTCTAGCCATCGATCGCGCCGTTGAGCAGATCGCTGGCGCCGAAAGAAGACTGGCCGCGGATATGCTGGCGACCGGCCAGTCCGGCCAGCAGGCCGTCGAGACCTGGCTCGCGGCTCACCCCGAAGCGACGCGCATCCGCCGCTCGGTCGAGGAGATTGCTGCCAGCGGCCTGACGCTCGCCAAGCTGACGGTAGCGGCGAACCTGCTGGGGGACTTGGTCAAAGCCTGAGGACGTTGCGAGGCAGCGATGTAACACGTGCAATGCCAGCGCCACTTGTCGCCGGCGAAGGGAGGAATCCAATGATCCACGCCACTTGCCATACCGCCGACAATGTCCGCTGCATCGAGTTCGATGCCACACCCTGGTTCAACGAGGCTGACGCTCCGAGCATTATCGACTTGGCCCAACGAGGATGGGCCAGTACCGCGATTGCAGATTCCCTCGAGGGCCGACGCGGATACGAACGGCTGCACGACCTCGTTGAGTATGCGGCGAAGCGACTGCAATCAGAATCCCTGGAGGACCCGACCTGGGAAACCTTCGAGTGCGTCGTCGACGGACCGGAGGCCGTGGCCTGGCTCGAGGAAAACCGACCCGACGTGATGACAAGGATCCGGTGAGCGACGAAAAGCGCTGCAACGGCGACGCTTGATTGGCGGCATTGCGATTGCAACGACTGCAAATCAATTCAGGCGTAAAGCTTCACTCATCCAATTTCTTGTTCAGTTCAGGATCGAGCTTGGTCCGGTCGACAGACTGATAGAACGTGATAGGTCTGCATTTTCCGTCGAAATCCGCGAGGACGACGGCGGTCCACGGACTCGTGGTCTCGCCCGAACCGTCGCGGGGGTCCGGCATGACCTTGCGAGCAGCGACCACATACCAAGCGCGACCAGCCGTTGCCGCCTTCGCAGCCGCAGCGAACTCATCCAATATTCCGCGCAGATTTTTGCGCATTTCTTCTTCAGTGTCCCCGCGGAGGTATTTTCGAGACGACTTTCCTGCCTCCCCGTACTCATGATGAATGTTCAACTGCAGTCGGGCATCGTCCACTTCGATCTTCGTCACCCGCGTCACCGCTCCGCCTTCGCGAAGATAATCTCGCACCCGGACATCGCAGGCCAAAAATCTGTCCGTGGGCGGCTGAGCAAGGGTAGCTGCAGGCGAGACTGCGGCAAGTTTCTTTTTTCGAGGAGCGGCATCCGCAGGCATCGTGGCGATGGCCGCGCTGAGGAGCGCCACGGCCAGCACGACTGGAAGAGGGGCATTCATGAGTGCGGTGCCAATTCGGTCTTTCTAAAACGCACGGGCCTCGGCATTGGTTCCGCGACCGCGGCCAGGTCGGAGCAATCATGAAGGCCTGGAGAAGCGGGTGGCGGCAGCTCAGGAACTTTTTCCTCAACACAGTCTTGTTTGTTATTGTTCGACGACCTTACGGAGGCGGCTTTTTCGACCGTCGGCCGGTCATGGACTCGATACTCATCAAGATCTTCGCCACGGCGCTTGCCTTCAGCCAGGTCACTACCCGGCCGGATGGAGTCAAGACGGAGTTCGATGCGGTGCGCGACCGCTTCGAGGTGGCGCAGCTTTTGAGTGCCGGCTGCGCCCACATGCGCAAGGCTTTCGACATCGAGGACATCAACCTGGACGATCTGATTGCCACTGCCATGGATGACAAGGAGGCGTTGAACAGCGAGATCAAGGCGCTCAAAGGACTGAATCTGGCCAACCTCCAGGTGGCCTATAGGCAGTTCTGCAAGGTCGAAAACGTGGAAGAATCTCCGGTCGATCTTGGTCAGGTCATCGCCTTCTACAACAGCGCGGTCAAAGATCTGCCCGACGCGGCGCAGCTTAAGCACCTCAGGCTTCCTGGCACCAGCACAGTCCTAGACAACAAGAGCGAGCGCTTTGCCGAGATTTACGTGCCGAACAACCGCCGCATCTGGGTCAAGCTTGCGGATGTCCCGGAAGCGGTGCGCAACGCATTTGTCGCCGCCGAGGACAAGCGCTTCTTCCAACACACCGGCATTGACGAGCGCGGACTGGTCCGCGCCTTCATCGGCAACTTCACGCACCCGGGCCGGCCGCAGGGCGGCTCGACCATTACGCAGCAGGTCGCCAAGAACTTGCTGGTAGGCAACGACATCACTTACGAAAGAAAACTGCGCGAAATGATCGTTGCCTCGCGAATGGAGCGCGCCCTGACCAAGGCGGAAATCCTCGAGCTCTACCTCAACTCGATTTATCTCGGTCGCGGAGCCTGGGGCATCGAGATGGCGGCGCGCAGCTATTTCGGCAAACCGGCCAAGGCGCTCTCCGCTGTCGAGGGCGCCCTCCTCGCAGGGCTCGCCAAGGGACCGAACTACTTCAACCCCGACCACCATCCCGAGCGCGCGCGCGAGCGCCTTGCCTACGTGCTTGGCCGCATGCGGGACGACGCCATGATCGACGCCGCCGCGGCGAAGGCAGAATTGCCGCAGCTGGTCGAGTACCGGCCGACGCGACGGGACTTCGGCTTTCACTTCGTCGATCACATCGCCCGCGAGGCAAAGTTGGCCGCGGGCCTTGATACTCTCACCAACTCCTCCTACACGGTGCGCTCGACCGTCAACTCGGCCTTGCAGCGCGTAGTCGAAGCGACATTGCAGGAGGGCCTCGCGCGGTACGAGCTGAACACCGGCCGTTACAAATTTGAGGGACCCGAGGCGAACATTTCCGATGACGTCCGTCGTATTGCGGCAGACCTGAAGACCACGGAACCGGCTTGGCTCGCGGCGTTGAAGGCGACGCGGCTATCTCTCTACGACGTTCACTGGCAATCGGCGGTCGTCCTGGAGAATGCGCGTGGCAAGCGTGGCCATGCGATCAACGTCGGCCTGACCGACGGAAGAATCCTGCCGCTGAACACCTGGGGCGCCGCGATTCAGCGCGGCCTCAAGCCGTACGATGTAGTCTACGTGCAACCGCGCGAAGCCAAGGGCAAGGAAGCGGCGCGTGCCGACCTGCGTATTCGACCGACGGTGCAGGGAGCGGCGCTCGTACTCGGTAACGAAACCGGCCGCATTCTCGCGATGGCGGGCGGCTTTTCGTATCCGGCAAGCCAGCTCAACCGCGTCGTCCAGAGCTTGCGCCAACCCGGCTCCACCTTGAAGCCGCTGACCTATCTCGCCGCCCTTCGCAAGGGATTGCAACCCAACACGCTGGTGATGGACGAACCCATTACCCTGACTCCGATCGGCGCGACGGTCCACGCGCGCCGGGGCGATTTCTGGTCGCCGAAGAACTATGACGGCGGCGCTTTGGGCGCCATTACACTGCGACGTGCGCTGGAAACCTCCCGCAATCTCGCCACCGTGCAACTGCTCGCGTCCGGGCTCGACGACAGTGCCGAGCGAGGCCTCGACCGAGTCTGCGAGCTCGCGATGGAAGCGCAGCTCTACAAGGACTGCATGCGCTACTACCCGTTCGTGCTCGGTGCCCAAACCGTGCGGCTCATCGACCTTGCCGCGTTCTATGCAGCGATCGCCAACGAGGGCGCCCGGCCCCGGCCCCATGCGATCGAAACGATCGAACAGGACGGCCGACCAATCTACCAGCACGATCCGCGTGCGCTGGACTGGATCGGCTCGGCCGACCGCGCATCGTTTTACCAGTTGAAATCAATGCTGCAGGGCGTGCTCGCGCGCGGAACCGCGCGCGTGGTGAAGCATCTTTCGCCCTTTGTCGGCGGCAAGACTGGCACCACTGATAATGCGGTCGACGCCTGGTTCGTCGGTTTCACAAATGACGTTACCATCGCCATTTGGGTCGGCTACGACAACAGCGATGGCGGACGCCGCTCCCTTGGCCCCGGCCAGACCGGATCAGAAGTGGCCCTGCCGATGTTCGAGCCGATCGTGCAGGCAGCCTGGGAGCTGCACGCCCCCAAGACGGCATTGAACGGCCCTTCGCGCGAAGCAATGCATCAGCTCGCTACTCTGTCGATCGATCCCTATACCGGCGATCCTTCACCGGCCGGCTCGGGCCGCGCTTTCACCGAGTATCTCAAGAGGGATCCGTCGGGCAGAATCGATGATACGCAATTTCGGATCGTCTCGCGTGCAGAAAGCTACGCCTATCGTGGCGGTCGTGACGAAGACAGGCCATTCCAGCAGTGGTCCTATGAGAACCGCCATTACGGCGATAACCGGTCGCCCTTTCCATTCCCGACCTGGCGTCTTGGTCCGCGCGAATATCCCTCCTGGCGCGGACCTTCCTATGACGAGGACCGCCTCCCGCGACCGCCGCTCCGAGTCGATCCCGATTATTTCTGGCGGCGGCTGAATTGAGCATTGACCCATGAGACTCCACCGTGCCGCTGTCCTCATCGCTGCCTGCGTGGCCGCTTGCACAGGTGCGGCCGCGCAGGAATTCCAGCTGGAGGACGTGCCCGCACCCGCCAGCGTCCCGATCGATCAGATCAAACCGCGCACCGTCATCTTCGCCGACCAACGCAACGACAAGCTCGCCGATCCCTCGACCGAGCTCATTCCTTTCGACGATTGGGCCCGCTCACGTCCGGTTCAGCGGCGCTTCCTCTCGCTCTTCCCGAGCTTCGTTGAGCCCACGCTCAACCAGCAAACGAAGCTGAAGCTCTCGGTCTACCAGGCGGAGGCGCGGTTTCGACTTTCAAGACCGGCAGCGGCATTGGATCTGTCGCGGTATGCAAATGTCGCGTTCCTTGAGCAGATCGATCCGGCCGTCAAGCACTGGCCCATCACGGCGGGCGATGATGCTCCCAACAAAGACGCGGGCGCCGCGCATAACCGTCCGCCGGATCGCCGCTGGTGCGAGGACGCGAACGCGATCTGCGTGCGGTCCCGCTACATGTTCGAAGGGAAAATTCCGGCGGGCATTCAGCTTGCCAACAAGCTGCGCGAGGAGAGCAAAAAACCGATTCCGGATTTCATCGAGTTCCAGAGTGAGATCATGCTGGTCACGCAGCCGCGCCTTGCCGAGCTGCCGAGCCTGACAGGGCTCGACTCCACAGTCACCAGCGCGCTCGAGCAGAACATCTTTTGGGTGAACCAGGTCATCCAGTTCGGCAAGCTGCTTGCGGTTCTGCAACAGCATCCGACCGAGCGGGAAGCCGCCATCGCAACGGTCTACATCCTGATTGCGGTCAGGAACGACGTGCTGAACAAGCAAAGGGAATACAGCAATACACCCGTTCTGCGAAACCTCGTTCCCGCGCAACTGCTCATGGGCAAGAGCTCCTTCAACAGCGGCGATTCGCTGAGCGCCGGCCTGCCGAAATACGCCAGAAGCCGCATCAAGGCGATCGCCAACATGATGGAGCGGGAATAGATCGTGTGCGGCAACGACAAATCGCGTTTGCAGTCGACAGGCGTCTGAGAAACCCCGAAGAACTGGCAAACAGGTCTCCGAGCCAGGGCAAGACTCCTGCCGCCACCGCTTGCAAGATCAGTCGCTCAAGAGGCTGGCACTCCCGATCGGGACTCCCATCCCAAAATATCGCGGAATATCGTGCATTTGGCGCTCCCTAGGGGAATCGAACCCCTGTTTCAGCCTTGAGAGGGCTGAACCGCAGAAGCGAGTTCGCGGCCGACATTGTCGCCCGAGTCCCCGAGCGACCCGGAGGCGCGTCCGGCCTCGATCTACCAAGGATTAGATTGTTGGCCCGGGCTTTTGTCAGATTGCGTGGCCAGTTCCACTTGATGGGTGGGGCCCACGACAACGATCGAGGAGTCAGGTTCAAGCGAATGAGCGAGCAGCAACGACGCCTCAAGAGATTGCCAATCAAGGATTCACCACGAAGCCATCAAGGATTCGGTTACTAAGGCGAAAGCTGAGGCGCTACCGATGCGCTACGGACCGGGATTCGATGCGACGCGACCCTTTTAACGCATTGATATCGTGCAGACTTCTGGTAGCGGGGGTCCGCTACATCGCTAAACCCACTATTTCGGAGGTCCTGTTTTCTTACCGGCGAGCAGCCTAACTCGGGCCGTCGGGACTTGGTAGTCCGCCAAAAGGCCGCCGATTCTTTACCTCCCCGCGCCCCATAGTCTTCCTGACGTGGCTCATTGTGCCGGGTGTCATCTACGCGTGGCGCCGGGGCCACAGGCAGCTTGCTTGTAAGGCCAGCCTTTTGATGTTTGCTGCACTCACAATTGATGCACTCGGCGTTCGTCGCGGTCTAAAGGTTGAGTACTTCGTATTCACTGATCCCTTGATCATCATCGCCGGAATGCTGCTGATGGCCCGGATCGACTTTGTGCGCTCCCATCGGGCAACGTTCCCAGTAGGCGCGACGCTGATTGCCTTGCACATCGTTGTAAGCAAGGCCGAGCCTATAAAAATGCTCATTAAACGCAGCGGGCCGGAAAGCATTTGTGAGTGGCACCAGGAATACTTGCCAACCTCCGCCTGCCCTGGTGTGCTTCCCTATCGAGTTCGAGGCCCACCAGCACGTAAAGACTGATCGTATTCGTCTCAACTCGGACCGGTGCCGGAAACGGACCGTGCACCTCTCCAGGCCAGTCTTGCCTTTCAAAGTCAAGCGGGGCCGGTTCCATGCAGACAACAGCACCTCCCGCCGATGCCGCTTTGCGTGGATTGAAAGCCGCGCAATACGTCCGCATGTCAACGGATGCCCAGAAATACTCGATCGAGAACCAAATGGCGGCGATAGCCGCGCACGCCGCGCGGCGGCACATCAAAATTGTCCGCACTTATGCCGATGCCGGCCGCAGTGGGCTTCGCATCCAGGGACGCGCCGGGCTCCAGGATCTTATTCGGGACGTCCAGCTTGGCCGCGCCGACTACGATTGCGTGCTGGTGTATGACATCACACGATGGGGACGGTTTCAGGACGTGGATGAAAGCGCCTATTATGAGTTTATTTGCAAACGCGCGGGCGTCCGTGTCCACTACTGCGCCGATGAGTTCGAGAACGACGGGAGCTTGGCCTCCATTGTTCTCAAGAACATCAAGCGGGTCGCGGCTGCCGACTACAGCAAGCAGCTGTCAAAGAAAGTCTTCCTCGGACAGTGTCAGGTCGTAAGCCTCGGCTACTGGCGCGGCGGTCCGGCCGGCTATGGGTTGCGCCGCATGCTGCTTGACGAGCATGGTAAGCCTAAAGGGGTCCTGGAGTACGGGGAACACAAGAGCCTAAAAGCTCAGCGCACCGTGCTAGTGCCCGGTCCCGCGCCGGAGCAGAAGGTCGTGCGCCGCATCTTCAAGGCGTTCGTCGACCGGAAAAAGAGCCGAACACAGATCGCGATCGACTTGAATGCGAACAGCATTCCCAACGCACGCGGCAAGCCGTGGACCTCGCTGACCATCAGCAACACCCTCAAGAACGAGGCCTATGCCGGGCATCTGGTTTATAACCGTCGCTCTCAGAAGCTCGGCGAAAAGCAGGTGGCCAACCCGCCTGAGATGTGGGTTCGCCGGGACAATGCCTTCAAGCCTCTCATTGCGCCACGTCTCTTCGCTAAGGCGCAGCGTCGACTTGCGCAGGTCGAGCATGGACGCGTCCTGTCCAACGCACAGATGCTCGAGCGCCTACGCACCCTGTTCCGCCGGAAGGGCCGCTTGTCGCTGAAATTGATGATGACCACAAAGAGTATCCCCCACAATAAGACCTACGCTCAACGTTTCGGATCGCTGGCGGAGGCATTCAGGCTGGTCGGCTTCGAACCCAATCCCCGCTATTGCTTTCGCGAGACCGCGGCAAAGGTGGACCGACTGATCGCCTCCATCGCCCGCGACATCATCGGCGAGGTGGAAAAACGCCGGCGCAGCATCACTTTTCTTCAAGAGCTCCGCCTGCTGACTATAAGCAGCAATGTGACTGTATCGGTCACCTTGGCGCGGGCGGTATCTGACGGAGAACAATATTCCGGACCTACTCCTCGATGGGAGGTACTAAGGCTCAAGTACAAGAAATCTGATCTCGTCCTGATCGTTAGACTTGATGCCGCCAATGAGCGGATCCAGGATTTCTTCCTGCTCCCCACAGCTAATCTGCCCAAGACAAGAGACGGACGCGTGCGAATTTCGACGCGGGTCTTTGGTCAAGGTAGGTGCCCCACATTTGCGACTGTCATCAGCGCCCTGCATCAGCGGCTGGATGGACCTCAGTGCGGCTTTGAGTTGCATGAACGCAAGGTCAGCCGCCGGTCAGCCATTCAAAACCGTGCTTCCACAACAACGCTAAGCCAGCAGAAGAGACCACGGACGCGAACGCGGCCCAAAACGCGGAGCGACTGCGCGCAGCACTGATCGACCGCAAGTACAGGAATGCCCCTAGTAGTGTGCCATAGTTCCTCCTGAAGTCTCCATTGAGCTTTGCAATCTTTGACAGCTCGGAAGTTGTCTCGATTTCATCGGCCATATGCGCTGACCCTCGTTACTGAACCAGCGCCTTATGAACCACTGTTTTGCCCGACGGATCAACCGAAAAATTTCGGTATTTCAAAAATATTTCTCAGGCCGGCTCTTTGGTCGTTGACCAACCTTTTGGCGTCATGCCAGGGGACGCCGCTAGGCCTAGCGGCTTGCCTCCCAGCCCGTTCGCCGGAATCTATGTCGCATGGGCACCAAGTCGCGCGAAGTCAACTGGGGCGGCCGGATCATGGGCGCGAAGATCCATGCGCAGGGTGCCCGCAAGCGTGCCCAGGAGGCCGAACGTGAGGCAGATCGTGCGGAGGGAGCAGCCTGGTCTGTGCGCATGGAGGGCTACGGCGGACCTGCCCAGCCCTCCCCAACGGTCGGTCAGTGCCTCAACGGCGGCCTTGGTTGGCTGGAGGTCGAGTGCGTCCGCTGCAAGGACGCGCGCGAGCCTGCCTCTCGACGCCATCCGCCGGCCTAAAGATACGCCGCTCTGGAAGCTGGAAGCCTCGCTGAAGTGCCGATCGTGCCGCACACCGCGATACGCGCCGCCCGCGCGCATGATCAAGTTGATCGAGGCGCGGCAAATCACGCCTTACAAGTGGGTGCATCCAACTGAAGAACGTTAGGTCGAGTTGCAAATCGGGTTAGGTGGAACCATCTGCAATCTATATTCGATCACCACCAACCAAGCCGCCATCAGCGCGCTGTTTCGCGTGATCAATCAACACGGCGGTAATTTAGCGCCGATGCTAGGCGTATTCCCGGACTACAAGGCACCCATCGTCCGGACCGGGCGCGTCGTCGATGTGAAGCAAGTCGGGCGCGGGCATCGCGTGCCACAGCGCTGCAGTGACCGACCGGTCCTTGCGCCAAAGGCGATGCCCGACATCAGCATTGGTCCGCGAGGATCCTCAACTCAGGAGCCACGAGAGGGCGCCACATGATGATGAAACCAGCCTCGTCGGTGGCGAGGAAAACCCCTGCGCGCGATCTCCTCCGGTTCGCGAGGCGCTTGACGGGAATCTGCGGCAGGATGTTTTTGTCCAACACTTCGCCTGCACCATCTCGGCGTCTGCGGAGTCCGAAGTTGCTTCACCAAATGTCTGCGGACACACACGATCCTTTCAATGCCTAAGATCCTGCTACTCGCTATTTAACCTGCTCTTCCCCCTTCTTGCTCACGTGCCAAATGTGGATGTGATAATGGGGCTTATCGAGTCCAGGATGACCGGAATTGAAGTAGGCGGTTACGTGGTCCCCCTTTCCGGCGAGGCCTTCAAGATCGAATCGTTTTCGATTCTCAAGGTCCTCGATAGGGAGCATGTAGATCGTGCTGCTCAATCTGCCGTTGCGGTCGAAAGCACGGTATGGTCCGTTCGGGAGCGTGTTGGGCTGAACGTAAAGCGCGCCGATACCGGGGAAGAAGGGCGGAAAATCTACGAGCGAGCTCACCTGCTTATATCCTATGCGCTCGCTCTTCCGTCTGTCGCTGATGTGCACCGCCACTCGTTTAGGCTTGCGCCTGTGCATGTAGCTCGTGCTGCTCAATCTGCCCCTAAGGTCGAAAGCACGGTCGCTTATGTGCACCGCCAATCGATTCGGCGGACTGGGCGTGAGCGTCTCGGTTTTGCGTGCTGTCTGCGCGTTCGCCGCCAGAGGCACGGCGAGGATGGCCAGGGCCAGAAAGCCTATGGCACATACACACTTCATCATTGTTATGCCCCTACCATTGCTGCTCGAAGGCCACCCTGTAACGGATATGAGATCGGTCAGCGGCCTCTCCGCTCCCGCCACCAGCGCAGGAAACCCTGAAACAAGCGTTCGCGCTCGGTGGCGGAAGGAACAATGCCCGACTGATCCAAATACCGCTCAAACTCCGCCCGCGAGTCGGCATCGGGTGTTGCCAAGTGGTGCTGCTTCAGCCAGCGTTCCGCGGGAGCGAAGCGGCTCCACCCGGGCCACACCGCCGCAAGATTGATCTGTTTCCATTTCGGGTGCCGCGCTGGACCCTCAAACTCCGAAATGCGCGAGAAGAACGCGTAAACGAACGTCTCCAAGCGTTGGTATCGCTCGCTTGTCCGAGGCGAGTTGGAAGCAATGAGGACCGAACCAACCGCAAGCGTCTCGATGCGCCCGTCAGAAGCGATCAGGTTCGGATAATCCTGGTGGGTGAAAGTCCCCGGCAGATAATCCCCTTCCAAGGATGAAGTGTATGGCACCGGAACGAGATGGAAGCCGTCCTCGCGCCCGTATCGTTCGAGCCAACGGGCGGGTTTGCCCGTGATGAACAAGGTGGCCGCAATGTCGCCGCTCCGCATGCCTTCCGCAGCTGCATTCTGATCAACATTAATTTCTGTCACTTTCACGCCCAGTCGACTGAGGATGTCCCGCGCCAAGACTTCCGTACCGCCATCCTCCTCCCCAAGGTTGACGCGTGTTCCAGCGAGGTCAGCAACAGTGCGGATCTCTGGGCGCGCAAGGATGTGGAGTTCTTCGTGGAAGAGGGGGGCGATGTAGACCAAGCTCTTCGAGATATCACCCAACTCCTTGCTGGCGCGCAGGCGCTCGAGCAGAATTGTGGGCGTAATGCCCATGTCGGCGCCCGGTAGGGTTAGCACGTCACGAACGTTCTGAATGCCGCCCTTGCCGACCATCGGCAGAATCCGCAGTGCGACCTCCCCTCTCGGACCAGTCTCCTGTCCGGTCGCGAGAACCGTCGAGATCTCATGAGCGATTGCAAAGTCGGTCGCGTTTGGGCGACCCGTCACGATCCCAACCGTATTTGAGTTAGGGGAGCGCTTGGCTTGTGCCAGGCGAGGCATGGCCTGCATTGGATAGGGCTGTATCTGTGGTTCAGCTTCAGGCTCACTCGTTCGCGCGATCGATGGCATAGCCTGATGAAACACGCAGGCCAATAGCAAGAAAACAACGATCGCCATTCGCACAGGCAGAAGCTTGCGATGCGATCTACAAGCTTTCTGGCGGTCCTCGACAATGGCAATGAAGATGCCTCTTGATCCTATTTTCATCGTAGGGTCTCCGCCTAGCCCTGTCGCGTCGCATGTGCCTTTAGGTCGGCCAAGCTGCCTTAGACCAATCGAGCCTGCACGTCGCGCCTCCCCGATATTTCATGACGCTTATCGTTGCCTCGATCTGCGCTCGCGCCTGTGTGATTCCACCCTCGATCAGGCAAGGTCAAAATTTGGACGCCCATACGTGGTCCGACACTCTAACGTGGGCTCATCAGCCGAATAATACCTCTTTCGAGGTATTTGCCCGACCTTCCGTGTCATGGCCGGCACGTACCTTGTGTGATGCGCCTCGTTCCCCACGCTCAAGCTCTTTCTCAAGCGCGGAAGTCATATTGGATTGAGCCGACGACGATCTGGGGTTTGAGGAATAGCTGACTCGCTGATTCCCATCGGGATCTTCGCCTCCGGCGCCATGTGTGGACGGCTCCGGGTTGGCAAGGAGAATCTTCACTTTGCGGCGTTGGTCGGTGCGGCCATGTGTTCGGCCTGTTTGCGCGGTTCACGTGACCGCTGGCCATAATGCCCTCCGCGGATCAGGTCCCGATCAAAAGCACGCATTTCAACGATGCCGTGGCCCGTGTGGGTTGTCCTGATCGCCGGATCGACCGGCGCTGCATTTAAGTGCTGTTCGCCCTTCCAACCGTTAAGTCACACCGGCATGTCCGGCGTGATCTCGTTTTACGCCATGAGAGCGGCGGGTTCCTTGTAGCGTTCGTTCCTCGCCATTATCGCCCAGGCTATCCTGGCGAGTTTGTTGGCGAGCGCGATGGCGGCGACCTTGGTTGCTCGCCGGGCCAGCAATGCGGAGAGCCAGGGTCGATGCCCCGTTCCATGGATGTTGGCATAGCGTATCACGGCGAGTGCGCCTGCCGTGAACAGGCTGCGCAAATAGCGATCGCCCTGCTTGCTGATACTGCCAAGCTTGTCCTTGCCTCCGCTCGAGTTCTGCTTCAGCACGAGTCCAACCCAGGCCGAGAAGTCCCGACCTGATCGGAAGGCCTTGGCATCAGCAACGCTCGCGACCAGCGCCGTTGCCAGCGCCGGACCGACACCAGGAATCGCGTCCAGCCGTTTGCTCGTCGCGCTTGATCTGTGCCAGGCGATGATGCGTCTGTCGAACTCCAGGAGTTTGGCCTTCAGTGCCCGCAACTGACTGCCGAGAGCCTCAAGACACGCGCGGGCCACCTCCGGGAGCCGGCGGTCAGCTGTATCGGCGACGACTTCCAGCAGTTGCTCGACACCTCGGCGACCGACCGGGGCGACAATCCCGAACTCGGCAAGATAGGCCGGATTGAATTGATGACGGCAGTCTGCTGGCGGATAAAGAGACGGCGCGCGCGATGAAGCATCAGACAGCTCTGTTGCTCGACCGTCTTGGTCGGCACGAACCGCATGTTGGGTCTCGTGACCGCCTCGCAAATGGCCTCTGCGTCCGTGGTGTCGTTCTTCTGCCGCTTGACGTAGGGCCTCACATAGGCCGGAGGCATCAACCGCACCGTATGCCCCAACGCCTGCAGTTCGCGGGACCAATAGTGGGATGACGCGCAAGCCTCGATCCCCACCAGGCATGGCGGCAACTTCTCAAAAAACGACAGCATGATCCGGCGCCTGAGTTGGCGCCGGATCACCACCTGGCCGGCTGCATCGACGCCATGCACTTGAAGACCGACTTCGAGATATCCAGACCGATCGTCGAAATTGACTGCATAGGCTGCTCCTCCGAATCGTAGGAGCCTCAAACGGCGCCCAATCCTTGGCACTCTCGTGCCCGTGGAGGAGCCGTCCACAGCATCAAAAGCGGACGTCATAATCAAGGAATGGGACTTGGCTACTTACTTACGGCTGTTAAATCTGTGGCCTGATTGCCCGACTTCTCCTCTTGTTTCATGGCGCGAGCGCGCGCGTTCGGATTGCGGCGTTCCCATCCCGAGTGCAGGCTATAACGCACGTTGGTGGGGCTAGAGTCCCGATTACCGAACGACGTAAATCGAAAGACATAAAGCCAACGCTGAATTGCAGGCGCCTGTTTCTGGCGAGAGTATTGCGGGGCTGAACGCGCGAGAGCAGTTCGCTTCCAAGCAAAGCAAGGAGAACATCATGCAAGACAGACGCACGCGGAGAGAACTCAGTGAGAAAGAACTAGAGCAGGTCTGTGGTGGAAAATTAACAACTGCGAACCCGGGCGGGCAGCCCCACGGTGCATCGCAGATGACCACTACTTCAGGGAATGGTAATGCCCCTCCGGGCCAAAATAAAGACCTGCCCCCGGGACTCCAGTAGTCGGCGGGATCGAACGCCGATCAAGAATTCGTCCAATACAGATCCAAGGAGAATGTCATGGATACTCCGTTGAAAAAGATGGACGATTTGAGAGAGATCGCCGAAACCGAGTTGGATTTTGTCCACGGTGGCGCACCGCCGGCCCAGGGAAGCGGCAAGAATGAAGGTGACCACAAGGTAGACGTCTTCGCAGGGAATCCGCACGACCGCCCCGGCGCGAACGCCAAGTAAACACCGTAGTTTTGATCGCGAGGGTAGCCAAGGAGATCGCCGACTTCCAGTTCGACGGCACGCCGATCAACCAGACGCTCGTCAATGATCTCGCCGGCGGCGGCTTCATCGCACGGCAGCGCAACGTCGTTCTGGTCGGCGGCACCGGCACCGGTAAAACCCACCTGGCCATCGCCATCGCCAGAAGCTGCATCCGATCTGGTGCCCGAGGCCGCTTCTACAACGTCGTCGATCTCGTCAATCGCGTTGAGAGCGAAACCCGCAACGGAAGGCAAGGACGGCTCGCCGAGCATCTGGCCCGGATCGACTTCATCGTGCTGGATGAACTCGGTTATTTGCCCTTCTCTCAGTCCGGGGGCCAGCTTCTCTTCCAGCTCGTCAGCCGGCTCTATGAGCGCGCCTCCGTCATCGTGACCACCAATCTCGCCTTCGGCGAATGGCCGAGTGTGTTCGGCGATGCCAAGATGACCACCGCGCTGCTCGACCGATTGACCTATCACTGCGACATTGTCGAGACCGGCAACGATAGCTGGCGGTTCAAGAGCCGAGACGACGTTTGTCGAGCAGCAGAATGGTGCGGTCGTCCGCCGCCTCATGGGCTATGGCCGGTTCGATGGCGTCGAGACGGCGCGTATGATGGGCCGCCTCTATGCGGCGGCACGGGCTCTATGTCAACTTCTTCCAGCCGTCGTTCAAGCTGAAGGAGAAGCGTAGCGAAGGGGCTAAAGTGATCAAGCGGTATCATCTCCCATCGACGCCCTACGACCGTGCATTGGCGCATCCCAGGGTGACCGCAGCCGTGAAGAAACGGCTCCGCGATCAGTATCGCTCGCTTGATCTGGTCGCACTGTTGGCGGAGATTCGCGCAACCCAAGAGGAGCTAGCAATCGCGTCGATCATCGTGCCGGACAGGCGCGCGGCCTGCAACCCGCTCACACTAGCGCCCTGACAGCGACCGCGGCGACGTTCGCGAAGCCGCTCGGCAAGACGGTGACGGTCGGCGAGCCGCGTGGAACGCACTGGCGAACTCGTCGGCCCTATAAGACCAGAGGTCGCATGCCGTCCAAGCTCGACCCGCATCTTGCTGCGATCGAAGCCTGGCTCGCAGAGCAGCCGCAGCTCACGGCGCTCGCAATTGTCGGCCGGCTGAGCGAGAAATACCCCGAGGAGTTCGGAAAGAGACAGCATTCGATTGTGCAACATCTGCTGAGGGTGCTCAGACGGACGGCTGCCGAACGGTTGGTCGCCCAAGGCCCGCTCGGCGACGCCATGACCGCTGCCCCATTGCCCGGGGTTGTGGACGGCTCGGGCTATGTAGGGCCCGGCCCGCCTACAGCCCCTCTCGTCGAGCAAGCCGGGAAACCATCTGGCGCGGCCGATCAATCGACATCCGACCGTCATCGGCAATGGTGCCATTAGGGTAACATTCGCGGATGCGGCAATACGAGGCGCCAAATTTGCAAGCCGATTGACACGCTTGAGGATGTAATTCCCCTGCATCGTGTGGCCTCGGCGGTGGCGCACCCCGCGTCGATCTTCGCAAACCTGTTCGCAACGAGCGAGCAAGTTCATCGCCTTCACCGCGAATGTCACTGCCCCTCGCCGTGGAAGTCCTTCAACCTTTTGAAGGCATTCTCGATGTGCCTCCGAAGCTTATAACCGTGCTTTGAGAAGCGAACGGCCGTGAAGTTGAGCGGCCCCTTCTACAGCTCTCGCGTCCAAGCTGCTGTTTGCTATCAGAGATGCGTCGCTTCGTTTGACTGCGGCCCTTGCTTGGACAGAGTGCGGGACCAGCAAGTTTGGCGCGACGGGCGGTGAGTTGGCGTTTTCGCTAAGCTCGTTGCTAATGCCCCAAATGGCGGCTTGCGTCCGATTGTGCACGCCGATTTTGCGAAGGATCGCCTTTACATGAACCTTAACCGTCGATTCCGCGATGTCGATCTTCCGTGCGATGCATTTATTCGAATCGCCTTCGATGACGCAGCGCAAAATCGATTTTTGCCGCGGAGAAAGCTGTTGTGCACTGCGTTCATCTGGCGTGACTGTCAGGTCCTTGCGCGCGGTTGCGCGATCATTGTGTCCGCCCTTGAGATCGAGGGATAAGGGCAGGAATGCCGGAGGAAACACTGTTTCGCCCATGATCACGAGTTCGATCGATCTGGTGAATACGTCACGGCTCATGACGTCAACGAAATACCCATTAGCACCGGCCTGAAATGTTGCAGCCACTTCATCTGGCCGGTATCGATCGGCAACCACAACTACGCGCCCATCTGGGTGACCGCGTCTGAGAGGCTCGATTTGCTCGCGGACAATCTGGAAATCGTCGCCGGTATGTACAAGGACAAACAACTTTTGGCCCTGTTCGAATTTCCTTACGTACAATCGATCAGCACATGTCACTGAACTCACAGTGCCAAAATCCGCAGAGCGTAGGAATTCAGTAAGAGCGTCTTTTCGTAAGCTGTTTCCTCCAATGACTATGGTCGTTAGAGAGCGTTTCCTCCTGATAGATCTCCTGCTCATAATTGATCTCCTGCAGGCAATTCAAATGTCGCAAACGACAGGATGCCGGTCGGTGGCAGTTATTGGTATATTTATATTCCAGGCGGGCTGGCTGAACCTGCATCTCGCGAATCGGAGGCTCCTTTGCCTACGATAGACAAGCGCCATTACCGGCAAGATACCGATGAAACGGGAAATCGCCGCAGCTTAGGCCCGCAGCACTGCGCTCATGTGACGTAGCGCGACTACATAGTAGGCCGAGCACGCGCTCTGTATATGCAGCCGCTATTGCAGAGGCAGTCGCATAGAAACCATGTGAGAGTCTGTATTGCTCAATACACTTTACCACTTTATTTCGCGCTGAACCAAAGTGGAACCGAAATCGGCGGCAAGCTCCCGGGCGCACCTGTTCGAAATACGAGGATTGGGCGGGCGTGCAGTTCACAATCAATTAGCTCTCTACGGCAGGACGCTCTTACGCGGCCCAATCGACTTCTTGAACGATGTTAGGATCGCTGATCGTTATGGAGTAGTCCAAAGGATGTACTTGCACGGATGCGCTCGCTGCTCAAAGCTTGTGCAAGCCGACCGGCCGAGGTATTTGCCATCGGATCTTTCGGCGGCGAATGCCAATACTGATATTCGTTTTCCAAGGATAGACTTACGATGATAAGGCAGCTGGCTAAGAATAGAGTGCTTGCCGCCATGTCGCCAGCCGAGATTGAGCTTCTCAAACCGGAGGAAGCCGAGTTCTCGCGCGGTGATGTCCTGTTCGACTGGCATAGTCGGGTGGACCGGATTTACTTTCCTCATACAGCGCTTGTATCGCTTTTGACCCACCTGAAAGAGGGCGGGACGATTGAAACGGGTACAATCGGTTGTGAAGGGATCGTTGGGTCGTTTGCGATTCATGGCGACGGCATTGCTCTGACGCGGTCGATTGTGCAGATTCCGGGACGTTGTTCCGTGGTCAAACTCAATCGGATGAAGAAGGCGGTTTCCGAAAGCGAAGGAATCCGTATGCTCGTCGGTCGCTTTCAACAGGCCTTCGCCGCACACGTTCTGCAGCAAGTTGCGTGTAATGCAGCCCATGATGTGCTCTCGCGATGCGCGCGCTGGATCCTTATGGGCCTTGACCGAACTGAGGGTGACGTTGTCCATCTCACGCACGAATTCTTGGGAGAAATGCTTGGTACGGTACGACCGACCGTGTCGTTGGCTCTCAAGAAGCTTCAAAACGATGGGCTCATCGAGACGTCCTACGGGAGGATCCGAGTGCTGGATCGTTCGGGGCTCGAGAATGCGAGTTGCGAGTGCTACGGGGTCATCCGAGCGACATATCGGAGACTGCTACCCCTGACGTATGCGTGAGGCCATCGCGACGGAGTTGCGAGCGAGCGCTAACACTGACTCAGCGCCGCGAGAGCATCCCTAAGCAGCTCCGAACAAACTTGCCACCCGGTTCGCCGGGTCTCGGCAGCACGCGCGCCGATTTTATACGTCGCTGGACCATAATCTGATCCTGCGGCCGTGAATTTTATGTATCTACGCAGCTGGGCTCGCGAAGCCTTGGCGGTAACACGGTCAGGGCTTGACGTAAGTCCAGCCCTGCTCCTCCCGCTCCATAATGCGTACCACGCCGGAGTTGACGACTTGAGCCTGTGGAATGAGCTGTATCTCCTTGTTCTCATGCTTGCGCATGTTCTCCCGCGTGTTGCCGCACGCTTTGAACATCACATCCGGCGTGCTCAACGACATCGTTTCAATTCGGTCCTTCACCGGCGAGGTATCGGTGCGGAGCATGTGCAAGCCGGGCCCGAAGGTGATCACTTCGATCTTAACCTTCTCGCCCATGTCTTTATAATGTTGCACAACGTTTGTAGCGTTGTTCAGGGTCAGATTCATCGCCGCCGCATCGTTACTATTCACCTGCAAGATGAGGCGATGTTCTTTGTTCTTAGCCGTCGATCGATTCTCTGAGCTCGATAAGCGGCGCACGTCATTTTTCGTCGCAACCACCGCTTTTTGTTTTCGCAGAAGGGGCTCCGGCGCCCGGTCGCCAGGTCGCGCAGCTTCCTGCGCCGTAGACAAAGATACCGCCACAAGAAGCATCGCCAGGCTTGTTGTTCCATTTAGCGCAATTTGCGGTAACATAACCACCTCCCATTAGCTTTCCTTGTGCCAATATTAGCTGTTCGGCTTTGCGATGGCGGCAGGCCATTTGCATGCCGTGGCAATCTTGGTGCGCACCGCCTCAAGTCCGACCAAGGAGAACGTTCCATGTTGAGAGGCCCCCAGGCGGGAAGCAATGTACACGACCAGTTCGCCATCGTTTGGGAGCGACTGAAATAAGGCCCTCGGATCGGCCTTGAACGCAATACCGGTCCCGAATGCAGGAGTGGCCGCAGCGATTTGGACGGGCTGGCCACCCTTGGTGCTGTAGGAGACGACGTAATCCTCAGCCCGCCCGGAGATCGCGGGGCCGGAGACAGCGAGTTCGCTCCGTTCACCCCGGCAACGCATGGTCAGCTGCAGCGGTGAGCCGCCTGCGACCTCGCGCGACGAGGTCGTCGCGGTGGCGATGGGCGTGTAATCCACAGGCGAAATCGTCTGACTGACGACCCACTCGCTTACCGCCACTGTGGGCCCGGCCGGCGGCCCGATGCTTCGCGCGAGCTTGTCCAGACATTCCACCCGCTCCTCGCGCTGCATCAGACTACAGGTACGAAGTTGCGCCAGCGGATTCTCGGCGCTCTGCGCGGGTGCCACTCCTGTAACGAAAGCGAGCGCGGAAGCCGCGGTAAAGATCGCGCGATTCATTTCGATGCCTGCGTAGCGCGAGAATGGTTATCCAGCCACACCTGCGCCGCTGGAAAGCGGGTAAGCCCGGGCACCGTCGCACCTAGATTGATCGATTTCCATTTTCGATCAAATCCGGGCTCCTGCAGTCTGTCGACGCGGGAGAACAGATGATCGACAAAGCGAGCGACACGCTCATAGCGATACGTGTTATTTCGCCAATTGTAGGCGACCAACGCAGTCGGCACGGCGATCGTGTCGACGTGTTCGCCTTCTTTAATAAGGCCGGGATAATCGGATGCTTCGAGAGATGCAGGAAGATAGTAATCTTCCAGCCTGCTTTCGTACGGTACCGGCAGGAACTTGAATCCAGGGTCCCAGCGTCCACGCACGAAGGGCTCGACCGGCTTGGACGTGATGAACACGACCGCAGCAATATCACCCTTGCGCATTTGTTCCAACGCGACCTGATGCGGAATGAAGGTCTGTTGCACGTCAAGTCCGAGACGGCTGAAGATCAGCGGCCCAGAATAGGCTGCGGCAGTACCTTGATTGTTGAAATTTACCTTCTTCCCGACCAGGTCTGTCAGACTGTGAATCTCCGGCCGAACGAAAATATGCAGTTCGGAGGGAAAGAGATTCAGCACGTAGGCGAGGCGATGCTGAATGTCCGGCACTTGCCTCTTGTACTCGTCGAGCACGTCGGCATTGATGATGGCCGCATCGATGCCATGCAAATAGAGCAGTGAGTTGACGTTTTCGGCGGCTCCTCGCGTCACGATAGGCAATACATGAAGATTGTCGCCGTCGTCAGCAACACGAGCGATCTCTGCAGCAAGACGGATAGGCGCGCCCTCGAGGAGGCCTCCGGCAAGGCCGACGGTCCAGGCATTCATCGTCACTCTCGGTTCCGGACGAGTGGGTGTCTGCGCTGACGCAGCAGTGTCCATCTTGGCACCTTTCGTTCGCGCATCCAGGCCGGAGGGCTGCAGCAGGAACAAAGGAGCGAGAGCAGCGAGCAATAATTGTGGTCGAAAGAACTTTAGCATGTGGTACTCCTTTTCGTGAGAGAATGACCAGCGCCGCAGCTCCTCTACCGAAGCGCTTCCAATCGCTGTTTCGCTTGCGTGTTGCCGACCGCCTCCGCCCTTGCGTAAAGCTCTCGCGCCTTTGACACGTCCCCAAGGGTGCCAACTGTTGACCATTTGGGAAGAACGTGGGGGTCGTAGGTCTCCGCTAGTGCGAAGGCTGCCTGTGCGTTTCCTATTTCAGCCGCGCGCTCAAGCACAATCCGAGCGGCGCCTATATCGCCCTGCTCAAGCAACATCCTCGCGCGTGCGACCAATCTTCCCGCGGCCGCGCCCTCATCGGCGCTGTGGGGCCGCTCGTTTCCGACACGTGCTGACTTGATCTGGTCTGCTTCGAGGGGTTTTGCCCTGTCAGCCTCAAGCTCATTACTAGCGCTTGGAATCGGCCGCGCGCTGGCGACCACTGCGGCTGTAAGCGCGTGGTTGTTCCTGCGCTCGGACGCAGGATCGACTTGCTTCACGCTTGCTTGTTCTTGTTGCAGCGACTTGTGCGGCTCCGTAGTCTCCGTTTCCGCCACTTTCTTTAGCTGCTCAACTTGCCCGCTCTCATTGCGAGCTCGGGAGTCGTATTCATCTCTCGCGGCGTGCGCCGCCTGGAACTCTTTCGCCAGCGCCTCCGCCTTGTCATGCTCCTGCTGTAGCGATCGCTTCAACTGCGTCGCATCACTCTCTGCAGCCTGCTTCAGTCGGCTGGTTTCGTCCTGTGCCTTAGTTAGCAAGGCCGTTTGCGTCTCGACGTCGCGCTTGGCCGATGCCAGCTCCTGTTCGAGCCGCGAGGCTCGTTCGCGTTCCTGCTGCAGGGATGCTCGCAACTCGGCTGCGCCATTGTCCGCTGCCCTCTTCTTGAGGTCTTCCAATTGCTCATCGATTTTACGTGCCTGCGCCTCGTAGGCATATGTCTGGGTGCGCGCTGTTGAAAGCTCCTTCGCCAGCGCCTCCGCCTTGTCATGCTCCTGCTGGAGCGATTGCTTCAACTGCGCCGCGTCACTCTCTGCATGCTTCAGTCGGCTGGTTTCGTCCTGAGCCTTAGTTACCAAGGCCGTTTGCGTCTCGACGTCGCGCTTGGCCGATGTCAGCTCCTGTTCGAGCCACGAGGCTCGTTCGCGTTCCTGCTGCAGGGATGTTCGCAACTCGGCTGCGCCATTGTCCGCTGCCCTCTTCTTGAGGTCCTCCAATTGCTCATCGGTTTTACGTGCCTGCGCCTCGTAGGCATATGTCTGGGTGCGCGCGGTTGAAAGCTCCTTCGCCAGCGCCTCCGCCTTGTCATGCTCCTGCTGGAGCGATTGCTTCAACTGCGCCGCGTCACTCTCTGCATGCTTCAGTCGGCTGGTTTCGTCCTGAGCCTTAGTTACCAACGCCGTTTGCGTCTCGAGGGCGAGCTTGGCCGATGCCAGATCCTGTTCGAGCCGCGAGGCTCGTTCGCGTTCCTGCTGCAGGGATGCTCGCAACCCGGCTGCGCCACTGTCCGATACCCTCTTCTTGAGGTCTTGCAGTTGCTCATCGGTTTTACGGGCCTGCGCCTCGTATGCGTATGTCCGCGTGCGCGCGGTTGAAAGCTCTTTTGCCAGCGCCTCCGCTTTGTCATGCTCCTGCTGTAGCGATCGCTTCACCTGCGTCGCATCACTCTCTGCAGCGTGCCTTAATCGGCTGGTTTCCTCGTTTGCCTTAGTTGCCAAGGCCGCTTGCGTCTCGACATCGCGCTTGGCAGATGCCAAATCCTGTTCGAGCTGCGACGCTCGTTCGCGTTCCTGCTGCAGCAACTTTCGCAACTCGGCCGCGCCACTGTCCGTGACGTGCGGTGGCGCCGCGCTCTCTTCTCTCTTGGCTGCTAGTGCTGTTTGGGCCTCACTTTCGCGCAGATTTCCGGTGAACTCCTGGTCCAGCGAATCAGCCCGCTGATGCTTCGGCTCGAGAGGCTGCAGCAATCCAAGAGCGCGCGTTCCAACGGTGAGTTCGCAGGACCGTCTCTCCGCCGAGCGGCGTTCCGGAGATTGTCCTATATCGCCGACGGCCGCTTGCGAAATATGCATTACTTTTTCGCTGCTGGCCCGACTGGAGAGATAAGAGTCCTTTGCGGTGACCAACTCAGGCGGCAGGAGCTCTGCTCCGTGGTGTTCTTCCGGCGCCTGTCGCGAGATTGGATTGTTTGCCGCCGCTTGCATAAGCCGGGTCGAAGCGTTGCCGACATTGGACGATCGCGAACCGGCGGAGGCGGGCCCTTGTACCTGCGGGGACTCCGAAGACGCGCGCGTTTCCGCCCCTGATGTGGCCGCCAGGACGCTTACAGCAATGAGGACCACCGCTCGCCCATGAGGGAAAACCTGGCGCGCCGGCGGTTGTGCAAGAAGAATATGTGACTCGGCGGAGTCACGCGATGCTGCGCAAGCGTTTGCGTCTTTAAGAAGATCATTCTGCTCTTTTTCCGGAGCATACCTAATCAACTTCCGCATGGCGAACCGCCCCAACTGCGATGCCCAACGATACTCTTCGCAGCTTTGCGCCGCCATTCCTCGCATGGAGGAGGGGCAGCACCTTTTCTGTTCCTCGGATGGCCGACCCTTGTCTATCCTTTTGGGTTAGGGTCGTGCACGATAGACCGTTGAGGCGGGATGCATCCGTTGGCGATTGAAGGTGATGTGCTCATGGTTCGGGATGGCTCAGGGCAGGACCTACTCCATCACACACATCATCCGGAGATCGCGAGCGATCCGCTCAAAAGTCCTAACGGCGAAACGATCGTCGGCAATGCGACACCAGGTTACAGAAGGTGCCTAGTCGTTGCGTCGCCCCAACGGGAGCTCCGCTTCTGCGAACGAAAGGCCTTGCTTCGCTGGAATGCGCAATAGGTACCTTGTTGCGCCCACTTAGACCATGTTGGCCGCTCTTCTCGGCGTCCCTCAAGCGTTGCGGCCATACAGCGAGGAAGCCGCTCGAATGCGATATCGACTACAGCCTGTCGTTCGTCGATCAGCTCGTTTCGTCTACCTCGTCAGGATGTTATCAAAACACAACATTGGTTCGACACTCCGTTCTTCGACGTCAGCCGCGTTAGCACAGTCCTCTGCGACCGGGACTTCAGCCAACCCAGTACAATCAAGCGCGATACCCTGATTTCCAACGAGAGCCAATTGCGTCCTGTTTGCTGCACCAAATTTCCTCATCAATTGGCCTACGTATACCTTCACAGTTGCTTCCGTCATCCCGAGCTCCCGCGCGATCATCTTGTTAGAGTCTCCGAGGCGGACACGCTCAAGCACCTCTCCTTCTCGTCCCGTCAGCTTGCTTTTCCTCCTGCGCCCATTCTGATCGGATTTCAGTGCGGAGCCAGCGCTGCAGTAGTGTGATCGCGGTCTCTCTTCCTGTGATTGGTTTTGCGCTGATTGCCGCTGAAGCTGACGAATAGCGGCTTGTGGATAATACGAACCACCATGTAGGATAAATGATAATGCCTCGCATGCGAGATTGGCGTCTATACCGGTAGGGACAAAGCCTGTTATCTCAGCGGCGACTGCGGCAGCGATCTCTTGAGGATCATCTCTATCCGAGATAATGATTAAGGGTACATCACCTGATTGCCCACGCAGCATCATAAATGTTTGCAAGTTTCCAGGCTCAGCGACGGAGTCGCCGCCCACGTTGACAATCAGCATCCGAATGTCTGTTTGTGCGTGAAGTGCTTCGCAGGCCTGATCGACATCGAAAGATGTCAACCTCAGATCTTCCGAGTTTGCCCAATGCTGAAAGAAGCTTATCAAGCTCGCGCGTCGCAGGCTTTTTGAGTCTATAATCGCAACTAGCGGTTTCCCGTGAGGGATAGACATTCCGCAACTCATGCGTCTGCGCCCCACACACTTACATTGCGATTTGTAATTCAGATAACTCAGTTGGCCCGAGTCCCGCAATCCCCTTCAAAATGGGTAGAGTCCATCACCTCAGAGGGGGATGGGATATGAAGCCCCATCAGACATGAAGCTCCCATCAATAGAATGGTGAACGCGGCCGCGAGGCGAGACGCGCCCTAGATCACGTATCAGGGGAGCCAGATCAGGTATGAGGCCAGCGAACGGCGGGCGCGTTCAGGTCGATGCGCATCGGAGCCATCGATCGCACGATGCGGCGCAGCGCGGCGGCCAGCGTCCAATTGCTCGGAGGGTCATCATCCGAACGCGCATCGCAACAGAAGGAAAATGGTTTTAAGTCAAAGGTCGTATCGCCGTTCTCGGGGCAACGGTCGTACACGACGATATTGCCCATTGGACGATTCAAATGTCGTACGCTTCATGCAGCGTTGCGCAACACTGAAATCTACGTACAATTTTGTGTCGCAAGAAGACTGCCGACACGGGCAATCTATTGCGTCAGACCGACTGAAACAGGAGGCTGCAATGACCATGACTAGCAACAATGGAATGCGTGAGTTGGCCGACAAGGAACTGGATGCAGTGTGTGGCGGGGGCGGCTTCAGAACGGGAGACATTTGGGCCTTCCAGAAAAACGTTGCTGTGGTGAACAAGAGCAAGGACGTCTTGATCTACCAGTCCAACAACAACAATACTGGTATTCAAGTCGGGTAAGTGATTGCCCGCTCGTCCCGATCGAACTTGCGGAGGAGCGGGCTCTTCAACAGGAGAATCCCAATGGCTTATAAGCGCGCGCTTTATGAGTTGGACGAGCGCGACATTGACATGGTCTCTGCGGGTCAGAGCATCCACATCGCGATCGTTGTGAGATCGTCAGATCGAACCATCACCCAAACTGGCGGGAGCCAACTCGACGTAATAACGAATAACAGGACCATCATTGACGCTATGTCGATCGGCAAGCCCAGTAGGTAGTGGGTTTCAGTTCACCAACATAGCCTCTGATGGACGGAGACGTGTCCCGAGGTACATAGCAATTGGGTTCTGGAGCCGTGTCATCGCAGCTTCTGTTATTTCGCCAGGAAGCAGTTGAGTTCCAACACGACCATCGGCAGTGGGGCCGGGTCGCGTTGCTCCAGACGAGATCGACGAAGGTTATAAGCTGGCTGATTGCGGCGGTAGTCGCACTTACGGCCGCATTCCTATTTCTCGGACAATATGCTCGAAAGGAGACCGTGGCGGGCTACCTGACGCCGGTCGCCGGCACGGCGAAGATTTTCGCCTCCAAGTCGGGAACAATCAAAGAGGTCCATGTCAAAGAGGGTCAGGAGGTCAAAAGAGGGCAGAGGCTTTTAACCATCGAAACTACTCAGATTGCGGCAAATGGGCAGGACGTGAACGATGTGATGCTCGGCACACTCGGGGCGGAGCAAGTATCACTAAGAAATCAAATCTGTGCGGAACAGGACCGCATTAACTCCGAGGAAGCGCGCCTATCAGCCAAAATTGCAAGTCTCGAAACTGAAGTATCGCGGTTCGACGCTCAGATAGAGAACCAGCGCGAACAAATTCGGTTGTCCAGCGAACTCGTTTCGTCTGTAACGAGCCTGGCGGCCAGAGGGATAGTCTCAGACGTGGAATATAAAAAGCGGGAAATCGCCGCGCTCGAGCAGAAGCAGAAGCTCGACTCCTTGAAGCAGCAGGCAGCCGCTCGGCAGAATGAGCTTACCGAAGCCCGTTCTTCCCTCGAACAGCTGCCGACTATCACGGAAGGAAAGATCCAGAACCTGCGCAGCGCACTTGCCACGACAGAACAGCGCATAGCCGAAATTAGTGGACGCCGGGCGTACGAGGTGCGAGCGCCAGCGGCGGGACGCATCTCAATTCTGCAAGCGACTGTTGGTCAATTCGCAGATCCGCAAAGACCGCAAATGCAGATCGTCCCTGACCACAGTGAGCTGCAAGCAAACCTGTTTGTTCCGGCCAAGGCCATAGGCTTTGTTCAGCCGGGGCAGGACGTCAGAATACTATACGAGCCGTTCCCCTATCAGCAGTTCGGTACATATCGCGGCCGCGTAAGTGAAGTCTCACAGACGATGTTGACGCGCGCTGAGACCTCCGCACCCATTGAGCTCAAGGAGCCTGCCTACAGGGTCACGGCGAGACTCGATCGCCCAGACATTGACGCGTATGGCAAGCGTATACGGCTTCAGGCCGACATGCTTTTGAAAGCAGACATCATTCTTGAAAGACGATCTCTGATCAGATGGTTGCTCGATCCATTGCTCAGCGTCAGAATGTCAATCTCAGGATGCAATCATGGTGCATGTACTAAACCGTAGGCATCACCTACCGGTAATCCGACAAACAGAAGCAGCGGAATGCGGTCTCGCGTGCATTGCTATGATAAGTTCATATCATGGCCACCAAATTGATCTGAACACGTTGCGGCGACGCTATCCCGTCTCGCTAAAGGGTGTGACGCTAAGAGCCGTAATTCAGGTGGCCTGCCAGATGCAACTAGCTAGTCGTCCTCTGCGCTATGAGCTTGATAAGATCAGGGACCTGCACCTGCCCGCGATCGTGCACTGGGACATGAACCATTTCGTAGTCCTGAAGTCGACCACGAGGCGAGGTATTGTGGTGCATGACCCGGCTTTGGGAGAGAGGTTCTTTCCGACTGTCGAAGCCTCCAAGCATCTGACCGGCGTTGCTCTTGAGCTATCCCCAACCGAGGCATTTCTTCCTAAAGACGAGCGAGCGTGCCTTCCATTTTCAACCTTCTGGAGCCAGCTGCGCGGTAACGCACATGCACTGGCTCAGGTTTTGGTGCTTTCAATAGTTCTTGAAGCATTTGTGATTGCAAGCCCTTTCTACCTTCAGCTCAGTGTCGATGAGGTCAGCGCCAGGGGCGATGCCGATCTGATGACGGTCCTGGCTCTTGGATTTGCTCTCCTAACTGCCATCAAAGTTGTTTCCACTATTATCCGCTCCTCGATCATTCTAGTTGTCCAGAACGCGTTGCACTTCCAAATCGGCGCTCGTCTGTTTCACCACCTGATCAGATTACCGATCGCCTATTTCGAAAAGCGGCACATCGGCGATGTCCTCTCGCGTTTCACGTCCATTGAGCCAATTCGCACGGCACTCGCAGAAGGCGTGATAACTGCCGCCATTGATGGCGTAATGGCGGTTGCAACGCTGGCAATGATTTTTGTCTATAGCACTCAACTCGCGGTCGTCGTTCTTGTTACATTTGCAAGTTATGCGGCAGTGCGTCTAAGTCTCTATCGCGTGCTGCGAGAGCGCAACTTAGCCGTGATAGAAGCCAAGGCTCATGAAAACTCGACGTTCATCGAGACCCTGCGCGCGATCCAAAGCCTGAAGATTTTCAATCGTGAGACAGACCGCGAGACCCAGTGGCTTAACCGTTATGCGGATGTAGTAAGCGCCAATGTTCGGCTGGGTCACATCAGAATAACTTTCACAGGTATCAACGACACGCTGTTTGGACTTGAGAACATTCTCAGCATTTACCTCGCCGTCCAACTGGCTCTAGGCAATCACTTGACGATCGGCATGATCTTCGCCTTCATTAGCTATAAACAGCAGTTTATCGAGAAGGCCGTTCAGTTCGTCGAAAAGGTTCTTGATTTCCGAATTATCGAACTGCATCTGGAGCGCTTGGCTGATATTGCCCTAAACCCCCTTGAGCGGGGCCATGATCGGCCGTTGGCCTATACCCCGCGCGTTCAGGGCCGGATCGAATTGCGAAAGGTCTCTTTTCGATATGCTGAAACGGATCCTTTTGTACTTGAAGACATCAGCTTTATCATTGAACCAGGGGAATTTATCACGATTATGGGTCCTTCAGGCGGAGGCAAGACGACCCTAGTCAAGGTCATGCTCGGGTTGCTGGAACCGACAGGCGGGGAAGTGCTGATCGACAATGTTCCTCTCTCGACGATTGGTGGAAGAGCCTATCGTGAGCACGTCGCCGCAGTGATGCAGGAGGATCAACTACTCTCAGGCTCTATTGCCGATAATATTTGCTTTTTTGACGCCACTTTCGACGAAGAGCGGATGATTCAATGCGCGCAGCTGGCGGGTATACACGAAGAAATCATGGCGATGGCGATGACCTACAACAGTCTAATCGGAGACATGGGTAGCTCATTATCAGGTGGACAAAAACAACGACTAATGCTCGCGCGGGCGCTTTATCGACAGCCTAGCATTCTGTTTCTGGACGAGGGCACGGCCCATTTGGACGTGGATAACGAAAAGCGTATCAACGAGAGCCTTAAAAGCTTGCAAATGACTCGGATAAATGTGGCGCACCGGCCGGAGACAAGCAGCGGAGCAGATCGAATTCTGCGAATTGCAAGGATGTTGACGAGCGATCTGAGGCGCGGTGAGCACTGCCAACCGGATGAAGCCGTCATCCCTAACTTCCTAAAGCTAGAAAAGCAGGAGCGTAGCGCTCCAGGTTAGGCCCAGACCCGCTTACGATTACTCTCGTTGTTCTGCGGCGGCATTGATGACCAGGCAGCGGATCCTGGGCAATTACGTTACTGCCCGAATGCCTCGATGAGTTCCACGGGAGCAATCCTGTTCCCGTGTAACAGCCGATGAGAGGTAAGCCCCCCGGTGGAAGGCCGCCTTGCCGGATCGTGCTCAAGCGTGAGATGCTTTGCTCATTAATTTGCAAACAAATGAGCAAAGTGACGACGGTAACGGTTCTGTCCCGTCCAGAGCGGCAATGGACCTAAGCTTCGGATCGTTCAGGAGAACTTGTGCGGCATCGATCATGAAGGGGACGGTACTCGCGTTGCACCAAACGTGCCCTTTTCTCATCCGCTGGAAACGCCCGGTTTCAACTAGGACATTGGCAACCACATATGACCCGCGTCGGGTCAAAAGGGCCGCCTTACTTCCGTTTTGGGTCTTGGTTGTGTGCAAACGGATAGGTCGGCACGCGGCCGTGGTCGCCCATCATTGCGGGCAGCCGATGTTGTCGCGTCGGATCGTCCAATGGCGGCCAAAGTGGGTATCACGACGCGGTATTGCGCTTTTGGACGCACTTTCCGGCCTTCAGGAGGTACGCATCCGGCGTAGGCCGCAGGCTGTTTGGATCATTCCCGTTGCCAGCGCGTGAGCAGCTTGGGGTTCTCTTTGTAGAACCTGACGAGCTCGATCAGGTTTTCGATGCCAAAGTCGGTGAACGCCTGAACACCATCTTCGCCGACGCCATAGACCCAGATCAGGCCGTCCTCGATCTCCATTTCGATGGCAATGTCGCGCAGCCAGTCTTCGTCTTCACCGAGGTCCTTTGCGACCTGGGTGATGGTGGTGACGTGATGAACCTTGTTGACGTGCGTGGTCATGCCGCTCGAGCGGAGAACGCTGATGCCGGCGTCCAATTCCAGGGCAGAAGCTCGTCCAGCCGGTGAGCTGGGTGGGCGGCGATGCGGGCAAGGATATCCGTGAGCCAGGCCTGTGGATCGACGCCATTCATTTTGGCCGTGATGATCAAGCTATACATGGAAGCCGCGCGCCGTCCGCCGCGATCAGAGCCGCAGAACAACCAGGATTTTCGTCCAAGGGCGATGCCTCGCAAGCCTCTTTCGGCGGCATTGTTCGAGAGACAGACTCGGCCGTCCTCCAGGAACCGCGTGAAGCTCGCCCACCGCTTCAGGATGTAGTTGAACGCCTTGGCCAGATCGTGCCCACGGGACAGCTTAGCGAACTGCTCCCGCATATAGACCTGCAGGTCCTCGACCAGAGGCCGGCTCAGCGTCTGTCGCATCTCCAGACGCTCTTCGGGGCTCCTGCCATTGATGGAGCGCTCGATTTCGAACAACGCATCGATCCGCCGCACGACTTCGACCGCGATGGGCGAGAGCGGGATCTCCTTCTTGCCGGTGGCCTTGCGACGCGCATTCTCTTCGATATCGGCCATGGCGAAGAATGGGCGCCGCGCATGGACCCAACACGCCGCTTCCCGGATCGGTCCAGGGTGGCGTCCCGCTAGATAGAGCTGGTTGTACCCATCATAGGCGTCGGCCTGCAGGATGCCGGCATACCCCGCCAGATGCGCCTGAGGATGCTCGCCCCTGCGGTCGCGGGAGTAGTAGAACATCGCCGCCGGCGGCCCGGCGCCGCCAAACGGCCGATCGTCCCGGACGTAGATCCAGCACCGTGCCGTATCGGTCTTGCCCTTGGCCAGCACCGGCACCGTCGTATCATCGGCATGCAGGCGCTCGGCCGCCATCACATGGGCTTCGACCAGGCGCAGCAGGGGATCCAGCGACGCCCTGACCGATCCTACGGCGTCCGCCATGGTCGACAGCGCGATCGGCACGCCTTCCAGGGCGTAGCGCTCAGCCTGGCGGTTTAAGGGCTGATGTTGGCCGAACTTCTCGAACATGATCATGGCCAACAGGCTCGGGCCGGCCCATCCCCGTGCGACGGCATGGAATGGCGCCGGGGCCTGGCTGATCTTCTCGCAGTCGCGGCAGGAGAACTTCTCCCGCACGGTCTCGATCACCTTCCACTGGCGCGGTACCACTTCCAGTGTCCTCGTCACGTCCTCGCCGAGCTTGCGCAAACGATTGCCGCCACAGCACTCGCAAGCCGTCGGCGGCTCGATCACCACTCGTTCGCGCGGTAAATGCTCAGGGAACGTCTGGCGTTCGCCGCGCTTACGCGTAAATCCGCGCACCGTCATCGCCTTGGCCACAGCGCGCTCTGCCGCCAGTTCGTCTTCAGTGGCGTCACTTTGCAACTCTTCGAACGTCAAGGCCAACTGCTCGACCAGGCGCGACGAACGCTCCGACCGCTGGCCGTAGATCTGATGCTTTAGCTTGGCAATTTGCAGCTTCTGCTGGGCAATCAGCGCTTCGTCCTCAGACGCTTTCGCACGGGCGACCGCAAGTTCAGCTGCGATCTCCAAACTCTTCGCGCGCTCGGCTGCCAGCGCCGCTTGCAGGGCGGCAATGTCATCCGGAACAGCGTCGCGCTCAGCATCCATGCCACACAGTGAATCACAGATTGGAAGCGTTGGGACTCCCCAAAAATGCAAAATCTGCTGGATTTTGTGTTCAACCAGCGCTTCTCGGTCGCCAGCTCAGTTGTGGATTCCGCCAGTCGATCCCTTCCAACATATAGGCCATCTGCGCCGCTGAGATCGATACCGCGCCGTCCGACGCCGAAGGCCAAATAAACTTGCCTCGGTCCAGGCGCTTGGCATAGAGCGACATACCCAACCCATCATGCCAAAGAATCTTGACCAGATCGCCGCTGCGGCCCCGGAAGATGTAGAGATCGCCGGCATGGGGATCGCGCTTCAGGCTCTCCTGAACCGTAAGAGCCAGGCTTCGCATGCCGCGACGCATATCGGTGTGGCCGGTTGCGATCCAGACTCTGACGCCGTTCGGAATCGGAATCATCGTCGTCGCAACAGCTCAAGAACCTGCTGCAGCGCCTCAACGTCCACGTCACGGTCAACGCGAACACGACAACCGCTCCCGAGATCAATCTCGATGATTCCCGCCCTTGCACGCTGCGCAGGCGGTGAAGACGCCAGTTGTGGTGCGCCGCTCGAGATCGGAGCCGCTACAGGTGTGATCTCGACGGGAATAAGAGCAGGCGCAGCATCTCCGCCCAGTCGCCCCTGGCGCGCTTGTCGACGCCAGGTGAACAGCAGGCTATGAGCCACCCCGTGCCGGCGTGCCACTCCGCAGACCGTCTCGCCGGGCTGCAAGGTCTCTTCGACAAGGCGGACCTTCTCGTCGTAACTCCATCGCCGCCGACGCTCGGCGCCCAACACATTGACCTGCATTCCCGACGTGACCTTAAAGCTAGACTTAAGGTCAAATCCTCAGGCAGCCTCGCAAACTACACAAGGCGGTCGCCGCCGGCTTTCAATTACCCACAAATTCTCCTCCGACCATGACACCTAGCGCTATGTCGGTGAGGCGTGACAGCCCGCGCCACATGACGGTATTGCCGGGTGGCGG